>JBFGUQ010000018.1:0-13918 GCA_041565515.1 Rhodocyclaceae bacterium
CCTTCAGGCGCGCCGGAACACCAGGCTGAAGTTGTTCGCCGGCATGTCCACGACTTCGTCGAGACGCAGCCCGCGCGCGACGGCCTCGTCCTCGACCGCCTCGAGATCGCGCACGCCGAAGCGCGGGTCGCGGCTCTTCAGCCAGGCATCGAACGCCTCGTTGCTCGGCGCGGTGTGGCGCCCGCCGCGGCGATAAGGGCCGTAGCAGTAGAGGACCCCGCCGGGCGGCAGCAGGCGGGCGGCACCGGCGAGCAGCCCGAGCGTGCTTGCCCAGGGCGAGTAGTGGATGACGTTGATGCACACCAGCGCGTCGACGCCGGTGAACGGCCAGTCCTCGGCGCCGAGATCGAGCGCGAGCGGCTCGCGCACGTTCGCCGCGCCGGCGTGCCCGACCCACGCTCGGATCGACGCCAGCGCGGCTGGATCACGGTCGCTCGGTTGCCAGACGAGCCCTGGGAGCTGCGCGGCGAAGAACACCGCATGCTCGCCGCTGCCGCTGCCGATCTCGAGCACCGTTCCCGACGCCGGCAGCACGCGCTGCAGGACCGGCAGGATGACGTGCCGATTGCGTTCGGTGGCGGGGGCGAAGAGGCGTGGGTCGGTGCTCATGTGCTCGCGGGTCCGCGATGGCCATCGGTCGGTGAAGGCATGATCCCGCGGGGCGCCGGCTAGGCGGTCGCCGCCTCGATCTTCTCCGACAGCAGCAGCCATTCTTCCTCGCGGGCATCGAGTTCCTCGTCCAGCGCCTTCAGCTTCAGGCCGAGTTCGCCGATCTCCTGCGGTGGCAGCGGGATGGCCAGGCGGGCCTCGAGCGCATGCTTGCGCGCCTGCAGGTCGAGGATGAGTTGCTCGAGCTTGCCGAGATCACGCTTGAGCGCCTTCAAGTTGTCGGGGATCTTCTTGTTGACGACGACGGCCGGCGCGTGGGCGGGCGCTTCCTGCGCGTTCTTGAGCGACTCCTTCAGGCTCTCGCGCGCGCGCTTGGCCTCGTCGAGCAGATAGCGCTGGTAATCGTCGAGGTCGCCGTCGAAGGGCTCGATGCCGCCGTGCGAGACGAGCCAGAACTCGTCGCACACCGAGCGCAGCAGCGAACGGTCGTGGCTGACCAGCATCACCGTGCCTTCGAATTCGTTGAGCGCGACTGCCAGCGCCTCGCGGGTGGCGAGGTCGAGGTGGTTGGTCGGCTCGTCGAGCAGCAGCAGGTTCGGCCGCTGCCACACGATCATGCACAGCACGAGGCGCGCCTTCTCGCCGCCGCTCATCGTGCCCACCGGCTGCTTCACCATGTCGCCGCTGAAATTGAAGGTGCCGAGGAAGGTGCGCAAGTCCTGCTCACGCCCGCTCTGCCCGGCCGGCAAGCCTTCCTTGGCCATCCGCACCATGTGCTCGAGGGGATTGTCGAGCGGGCGCAGCACGTCGAGTTCCTGCTGGGCGAAGTAGCCGATGTTGAGCCCCTTGCCCTCGGTGACGATGCCGCTGATCGGCTTCAGCGCCCGCGCCACGGTCTTGACCAGCGTGGATTTGCCCTGGCCGTTGGCACCGAGGATGCCGATGCGCTGGCCCGCCATCACCGATTTGTTCACATTGCGCACGATAACGGTGGGCGCGGTCCCGGCCGGCGCATCGGGCGGCGGCGGGTAGCCGAAGCAGGCATCCTCCATCGCCAGCATCGGGTTGGGCAGGCTCGCCGGCTCCTTGAACTCGAAGCTGAAGTCGGCGCTCGCCAGCACGGGGGCGAGGCGCTCCATGCGGTCGAGCGCCTTGACCCGGCTCTGCGCCTGCTTGGCCTTGCTGGCCTTGGCCTTGAAGCGGGCGATGAACTTCTGCAGGTGGGCGATCTTGTCCTGCTGCTTGGCGTAGGCGTTCTGCTGCAGTTCCATCTGCTGCGCACGCGTGTCCTCGAAGGTGCTGTAATTGCCGCCGTAGCGCGTCAGCTTGCCGTTGTCGATGTGCAGCGTGACGTCGGTGATGGCGTCGAGGAACTCGCGGTCGTGGCTGATCACCACCAGGGTGCCGTCGTAGCGCTTGAGCCAGGCCTCGAGCCAGACCAGCGCGTCGAGGTCGAGGTGGTTGGTGGGCTCGTCGAGCAGCAGGAGGTCGGACGGGCACATCAGCGCGCGAGCCAGCTGCAGGCGCATGCGCCAGCCGCCGGAGAAGCTGTTGACCGGATTGCACAGCTCGGTGGTCTTGAAACCCAGGCCGAGGATCAGGGCCTGGGCACGCGCCTGCGCATCGTGCGCACCCGCGTCGTGCAGCGCCATGTACGCGTAGGCCATGCGCTCGCCATCGTCGCCGGCCTCGGCGGCGTGCACTTCGTTCTGCGCCGCCAGCAGTGCGGTGTCGCCTTCGATGACGAAGTCGGTCGCCGACTGCTCGGTCTCCGGCATGTCCTGCGCCACCTGCGCCATGCGCCATTGCGCCGGCAGGCTGAAGTCGCCGGCGTCTTCGTGCAGGCTGCCGTTGAGCAGCGCGAAAAGGCTCGACTTGCCGGCGCCATTGCGCCCGACCAGGCCGACCTTCTCGCCGGGATTGAGCGTGACGGAGGCGTTTTCGAGCAGCACCTTGGCGCTGCGGCGCAGGGTGACGTTCTTCAGGGTGATCATGCGGGTAGAACTCCGGCGATGTCCCGCAACGACGAGCAGCAGGAAGACTTGATGACTGGGAAGGTGGACGCGCCTATTCGACGACCGGCGTACTCTTCTGCGACGAGACGAAGATCACCGCGTCGGACAGCGCAAGCACGTCGTGCTCCTCGCCTGCCTGGGTGAACAGGTAGTCGCCGGCGCTCAGGTCGACGCCACCGATGCGGACCGTCCCGGCAAGGACGAGGACTTCCTCGTTGCCCTTGTGCGCATGGCGCGGGAATCTCGCGCCGTCCGCGAGACGAACGACCGACGAACGCCCGCCCTCCTCGTTGTTGCGAAAGAGGCTGCGCTCGATGCCGGCGTAGTCCGTCGGCTTCCATTCACGCTCTGCTACCTTGTTGACCAGCACTGGTGTCTCCCTGGAAATGATCTGCTCCGTCCTGCACTCGCACGCCGGTCCGCGTCCGTGCCGCCACGGGCGCGCCGAGGGCGCAGGCGGCATCCGCAGCTCTCGTCCTCGCCCGCCCGCTCTTCGCAAAGGCCATGCGGCGGGGAATGCCCGGGGCGTGGTCCCGACTATACTGAGCCCAGGGGCTAGGCTTACGAGGAGACGACATGCTTCGAGGACTGATGCTGGCGTTGCTGTGCGGCTCGTTCGCGAACACGGCCGAGGTCGGGGCGCAGGCCCCGCGCGATCCCGGGCGCGGCGAGCTATTGTACTCGACGCACTGCATTGCCTGTCACAACGCCCAGGTCCATTGGCGCCAGAAGAGCGTAGTCACCGACTGGGGCAGCCTGCAGGGCGAGGTGCGTCGCTGGCAGGATGCCGCGGGGCTGGGATGGAGCGAGCAGGACATCGCCGAGGTCACGCGCTACCTCAACGCGCGCCACTACGACTATCCGCCGCGGTGAGCGCCACCTGATCGCCCGCCGCGCGGCGAACACCGGTGACGCCTCGTTCGAGCCTTGCCGCTCCCCGCGGCGATGAACCAATTCCTGGCGCCCGACTCCCTCACCCATGACGACTCCGAAAACGCGTTTCGATCTTCCCCCAAGCTTGGCCAGGGCGGACGGCAAGCCGCGCCGGGTGGGCTTCGAACTGGAATTCACCGGCCTCACGATCGATCAAGCCACCGTCGCGTTGCAGTCCGCGCTCGGCGGCGAGGCACGGACGCAGTCGGCCGCCGAGCGCGTCCTGCGGGTGAATGGGCTGGGCGAGTTCAATATCGAGCTCGACTGGGATTTCCTCAAGCGCAAGGCGGCGGTCGCCGCGGACGAAGCCGCGGACGGGGACGAGGACGGAGAAAAGGACGACGACAGCGGTCGCGAGTGGATAGGCCTGCTCAGCGATGCCGCGAGCCTGGTCGTCCCGCTCGAGGTGGTCTGCCCGCCGATCCCGATCCGCGAACTCGACGTGCTCGACGCCATGGTGTCGGGGCTGCGCGCGGCCGGCGCGGTGGGCACGGAGAACTCGCCGCTGGCCGCATACGGCACGCACGTCAACGCCGAGATCGCGTCGCTCGATCCGGCAACCATCTCCGCCTATCTGCGCGCCTTCGCCCTGCTGCAATGGTGGCTGGTCGACGCCCACGAGGTCGATATCACGCGCAAGATCAGCCCCTACATCGACCTCTACCCGGAGGCCTATCTCGAGTCGCTGGCGCGCCGCTCCGAGCACGACCTGGATCGGATCTTCGACGACTACCTCGAGCACAACGCCACCCGGAACCGTGCCCTCGACCTGCTGCCGATGCTCGCGCACATCGACGCCGCCCGGGTGCAGGCTGCCGTGAACGACCCGAAAGTGAAGCCCCGGCCGGCCTTCCACTATCGCTTGCCGAACTGCCACATCGAACAGCCGGACTGGTCGCTGGCCAGGGCCTGGAACCTGTGGTGCGTCGTCGAGCGCCTGGCCGGGCGCGAGGGCGATGTCGACGAACTGGGTGCGGCCTTCCTCGAGCGCTCGCGTCCCGTCCTCGGCGTCGTCCGGGCGGACTGGGTGGCGCATGTGGACACATGGCTGAAAGAGCGCGAATTGGCGTAACCGGCAATGGCCGGCGGTGGTCGCCTGCCTGGTGGTGCACCCGGATCGCGCTGCAACTGGCGGGGGCGGTCCCGGCACGCATCAGCGTCCGCCACGACCCCGGTGGCGGACCGCTCGACGCCCTGATCATCGGCGGCGGCGACGACATCGGTCCGGAGCATTACGGCGGCGACGTCGGTGCGCGGGTGCGAACCGACCCCGAGCGCGACCGCCTGGAAATCCGCTGGATCGAGCGCGCGCTGGAACAGGACATCCCGCTGCTGGGGATCTGCCGCGGCGCGCAGCTGATCAATGTCGTCCTCGGCGGCACGCTGCACCAGGACATCCGGCCGATGCGCCAGCGTACCTACAATCGTCCGGGCCTGCTGCCGACCAAGCAGGTCCGCGTCCACACGCCCTCGAAGCTGGCGACGGTGTGCAGGAAGGTCCGCCTGCGCGTCAACAGCCTGCATCACCAGGCCATCCGCCGGCCCGGCAAGGGCCTGCGGGTCGTGGCCTGGGATCTCGACGACATCACCCAGGCGATCGAATCCGCCGACGAGCGTCACATCATCGGCGTGCAGTGGCACCCCGAGTACCTCTTCTACCTGCCAGCGCAGCTGGCACTGTTCCGCTGGCTGCTGCAGGCCCGGCGCTGAGGACCGCGCCACCGGGCCGCTCGCACCGCCGTCCACTGCCGGCAAGGCGCCGGACCTCTCGCATGCCGTGCGCCCCGGCCACGCGGGCTTCGCCGGCGCAGCGCGCCGGCGTTCGGGCCATGGTGGCGACAGCACGAGGCGAATCCATCCACTAAAGTGAAGCAGTAACGGAGGCGGATCGCGCGATTCGCCCGGACAGGGGAGCGAGGTTGCACATGACGGCCGCCCACGGAGTGCTGTTTTCGCCGATCAGGATCGGCAGCCTCGAACTGCCGGGGCGGCTGTTCAAGACGGCAACCGCGGAAACGCGGGCGACAGCCGATGGCTTCGTGACCGACGAGGTCGTCGATTTCTATGTCCCGATCGCGCAGGGCGGGACGCCGCTGATCATCACCGGCAACATCTACATCAGCCCGCAGGCCAAGTCGGCCCCGCGCCAGCTGGGGGTGGACGACGACGACAAGATTCCGGGGCTCGCCCGCATGGTCGAGGCGGTGCACGCGCATGGATCGAAGATGTTCGCCCAGCTCAATCATTGCGGCCGCCAGGTGGTGCCGGACTTCGTCGGCGCCACCGATGTGGTGTCCGCCTCAGCGGTCAAGGACCTGCTCACGGGAACGCGCCCGCGCCAGCTGCGCGTCGACGAGATCCGTCGCATCGCCGTGCAGTTCGGCGAAGCCGCGGAGCGCTGTCGGCGCGCCGGTTTCGACGGCGTGCAGATGCACTCGGCCAACGGCTACCTGCTGAGCCAGTTCCTGACGCCCTACACCAACCGCCGCAGCGACGAGTACGGCGGCACGCTCGCGCAGCGCACGCGGTTCGGGCGCGAGGTCTATCAGGCCATTCGCGAGCGGGTTGGCGCGGACTTTCCGGTGATCCTGAAGATGAACGGCTCGGACTGGCTTCCGCTGCGCGACGGCCTGAAGACCCCCGAACTCGTCGAGGTGGCGCAGATCATGGAGGCCGAAGGGGTAGACGCGGTGGAGATCTCCGTCGGGCACTACGAATCCGGCTTTCCGATGGTGCGCGGCACCTTCGGCCGCTGCCTGCGCAACATGATGCGCGGGAGCATGGCCCACTTGCCACCGGTGCGCCGCGGCCTCCTGCGTGTGTTCAGGCCGCTGGTCACGCTGGCGAGCAACCTGCTGTGGCGGGGACGCGAGGGCTTCAACCTCGACTACACCCCGAGCTTCAAGGAAAAGCTGCGGATTCCGGTGATCTGCGTGGGCGGATTCCGGACGCGGGAGACGATGGAGCAGGCGATCGGTCTCGGCCTGTGCGACGCGGTATCGGCCGGGCGGCCATTCATTGCCGACCCCTTGCTGCATCGGCACTTGCGCGACGGACAGCCGGGCCCGCGCTGCGTCGACTGCAACGCCTGCGTGGGCCATCTGGGCGCGCAGCCGGCCGACTGCTACCACCCCCGGGTGCGGGCGGAAAAGGACGCCATGCTGGCCGCGCTCGCGCGGCAGTGAGTCCCGGGCTGCGGGCCTCGCAGCCCCGTCCCGGCGGCATGAGCGAAGGGTGCGCTTGAAACCTTGACAATCGCATCATGGTCACAGACTTGTGGAGGTCAGACAGCAATGCCAGTCCGACGCACCGCCCGCATCGAGCCGGCACCGGCGGGCCTTTGCCCCCCGGCCGGCACGTCCTTCGGCATCGCAGCGGCGCGAGGCCGGGGACGCGGCGAAGAAGAACGCCGCACACACCCACCAAGGAGGTCGTCATGAGAGGACTGAAGCGGTTGTACTTCCTGCTCCCGGATGCCGAGGTGACGCGCAAGATCGTCGATGAGCTGCTTCTCGCGCACATTCCCTACGAGCATATCCACCTGCTCGCCCGCTCCGGGACGCCACTCGAGGAACTGCCCGAAGCGGGTATCGCGCAGAAGACCGACCTCGTTCCCGCGCTCGAGCGCGGCATGGCGGTCGGCGGCAGCCTGGGCGCGCTCGCCGGGCTGGCCGCGCTGGCCTTTCCGCCCGCGGGGGTGGTCGTCGCCGGCGGCGCGGTCCTGTTCGGCGCGCTCGGCGGCGCCGGCTTCGGTGCCTGGGTGTCGGGAATGATCGGGGTCAGCCTGCCCAACTCCCGGCTCGAGCGCTTCGAGGGCGCGATCGAGGACGGCATGCTGCTGATGATGGTCGACGTGCCCAAGGATCGGGTCGAGGAGTTCCAGGACATGATCAAGGAGCACCACCCCGAGGCCGACATCGAAGGCACCGAGCCGACGATTCCGTCCTTCCCCTGAGCTTTCGTGCCGGCTGAAGCCGGACGGAGGGTCACGACATGGCATTGGCAGTCGCCCTGATCCTGATCGTGGTCGGGTCGGTCCTGTTCCACTTCGTCAGTCCGTGGTGGTTCACGCCGATCGCGTCGAACTGGGTCCAGCTCGACGACACCATCCTCGTCACCCTGGTGATCACCGCGGTGGTGTTCGTCGTGGTGAACCTGTTCATCGCCTGGTCGATCGTGCGCTTTCGTCACCGGCCGGGGCGCAAGGCGGCGTTCGAGCCCGAGAACCGGCGGCTGGAGGGCTGGCTGACCATCGTCACCTCGGTCGGCATCGTCGCCATGCTCGCGCCGGGGCTGTATGTCTACTCGGACATGATCAGCCCGCCGCGGGACGCTGCGGTCGTCGAGGCGCTGGGCCAGCAGTGGCAGTGGCGCTTTCGCTTCCCGGGCGCGGACGGCCGGCTCGGCCTGAGCGACACCCGCTTCGTCGGCAACGACAACCCCTTCGGTCTCGATCCCGACGACCCCGACGGCCAGGACGACGTGCTCGTCCACAATGCCGAACTGCGCCTGCCGGTCGACCGCCCGGTGAGGTTCCTGCTGCGCTCGCGCGACGTCCTGCACAACTTCTACGTGCCCCAGTTCCGCGCCAAGATGGACCTGGTGCCCGGGCTGGTGACGAGCTTCTGGGTCAGGCCGACCCAGGCCGGGCGCTTCGAGATCCTGTGCGCCGAACTGTGCGGCGTCGGGCACTCGAACATGCGCGGCCTCGTCGTCGTGGAGGACGAGGCCGCCTTCCGGACCTGGCTCTCGGCCCAGCCCACCTTCGCGCAATCCCTTGCCGGCGAAGCGACGGCGGTCGACGACGCCGAGCGCGGCCGCATGCTCGCGCAGACACGGGGCTGCCAGGCCTGTCACAGCGCCGACGGCAGCCGCGGTGTCGGCCCGACCTGGCAAGGCCTGTTCGGCAGCGCGCGCAGCCTCGCCGACGGCCGCACGGTGCGGGCGGACGAGGCCTACCTCGCGCAGTCGATCCGCGAGCCGGCCGCGGCGATCGTCCAGGGCTATCCGCCGGTCATGCCGCCGGCGAATCTCGACGACGCCGAAATCGCCGCACTGATCACCTACATCCGCTCGCTCGCGGCGCCGCCGTCGCCAAGCGACACGCCCGCGCCGGCGGCGCAGCAATGAGGACGCCGCGATGAGTCACGCAAACCCCGACACCGACCCCCACACCGAACCCCTGGGCTTCTGGTACCGGTACATCTGGAGCCAGGACCACAAGGTGATCGCGATCCAGTACGGCATCACCGCCATCGCGGTCGGCCTGGTCGCCCTCGTACTGTCGAACCTGATGCGGCTGCAGATCGGATTTCCCGGCGCGTTCGAGTTCATCGATGCAGCGAGCTATTACCAGTACGTCACGATGCACGGCATGATCATGGTGATCTACCTGCTCACCGCGCTCTTCCTCGGCGGCTTCGGCAACTACCTGATCCCGCTGATGCTGGGCGCGCGCGACATGGTCTTTCCCTACCTGAACATGCTCTCGTTCTGGGTATACCTGCTCGCGGTGCTCGTGCTGATGGCGAGCTTCTTCGTCCCCGGCGGCCCTTCCGGGGCAGGCTGGACGCTCTACCCGCCGCAATCGATCCTGCCCGGGACACCGGGCACCGACTGGGGCATCGTGCTGATGCTGGTTTCGCTGGCGATCTTCATCGTCGCCGCGACGATGGGCGGCCTCAACTACGTCACCACGGTGTTGCAGGCACGCACCCGCGGCATGACCCTGATGCGCATGCCGCTTACGGTGTGGGGCATCTTCGTCGCCTCGATCCTCGCCCTGCTGGCGTTTCCGGCGCTGTTCGTGAGCGCGGTGATGATGCTGTTCGACAAGTTGCTGGGAACGAGCTTCTTCATGCCGGCGATCGTATCGATGGGCCAGCAGCTCGACCACGCCGGCGGCAGCCCGGTGCTGTTCCAGCACCTGTTCTGGTTCTTCGGCCACCCGGAGGTCTACATCGTCGCCCTGCCCGCCTTCGGCATCGTCTCCGATCTCATCAGCACCCACGCGCGCAAGAACATCTTCGGCTACCGCATGATGGTGTGGGCGATCGTCGTCATCGGCGGCCTGTCCTTCGTCGTGTGGGCCCACCACATGTACGTCAGCGGCATGAACCCCTACTTCGGCTACTTCTTCGCCACCACCACGCTGATCATCGCCGTGCCGACCGCGATCAAGGTCTACAACTGGGTGCTGACGCTGTGGCAGGGCGACATCCACCTCAACGTGCCGATGCTGTTCGCCATCGGCTTCATCAGCACCTTCGTCATCGGCGGTCTCACCGGCCTGTTCCTCGGCAACGTCAGCGTCGACATCCCGCTGTCGGACACCTACTTCGTCGTCGCCCATTTCCACATGGTGATGGGCGTGTCGCCGATCCTCGCGATCTTCGGCGGCATCTACCACTGGTACCCCAAGATCACCGGGCGGATGCTCGACGACACCCTCGGCAAGCTGCACTTCTGGGTGACCTTCCTCGGCACCTACGCGATCTACTTCCCCATGCACTACCTGGGCTTTCTCGGCATGCCGCGACGCTACTACGCCTACGAGGGCTACGAGTTCATCCCGGCCTCGGCGCAGGACCTCAACGCCTTCATCACCGTGGCCGCCCTGATCGTCGGCGTGACCCAGCTGGCGTTCCTGTTCAACCTCGGCTGGAGCGCATTCCGCGGCAAGCCGGCGGGCGCCAATCCGTGGGGCGCGACCACGCTCGAGTGGCAGACCCCGCAGACCCCGCCGGCACACGGCAACTGGGGCGCGGCGCTGCCGGAGGTCCACCGCTGGGCCTACGACTACAGCGTGCCGGGCGCGGCGCGCGATTTCATCCCGCAGAACGTGGCGCAGGCTGACGATGCCGAGGCCGATGACGACCGGGTATGGGAGGGCCACGCATGAGCTTCCTCGACGCGATCGCCGCCAAGCCATGGCTGCCGCAGCCGACGCCATCGCCGCGCGCCGGCCCACCCACCGCGGCCGCCACGGTCGGCCTGCGGCTGCTGCTGGGCGTGATCTCCGCCCTGTTCGGCCTGCTCACGATCGCCCTGCTGGTGCGCTCGCGCCTGCCCGACTGGCAGGCGCTGGCCGGTGTGCCGGGCGCGCCGCTCGTCGGACTCGACGCACTGTGGCTCAACACCGCCCTGCTCGCCGCGAGCAGCGTGGCCCTGCAGGTCGCCAGCAGCACCGCGCGCCGCGAGCGCCTCGCCACCGCCCGGCTCGCGCTGGCGCTGGGCGGCGCATTCGCGCTCGCCTTCCTCGGCGGACAGGCGGCGGTCTGGCAGCAGTTCATGGCCGGTGGCCATTTCGTCGCCAGCGATCCGGCCACGAGCTTCTTCTACCTGCTCACCGGGCTGCACGGGCTGCACCTCGCAGGCGGCCTCGTCGCCGTCGCGCGGGCGATGATGCGCGCCTGGCGCGAGGACGCGGCCGCAGGACTGCGGGCGAGTGCGGCCTTGTGTGCGCTCTACTGGCACTTCCTGCTCGCCGTGTGGCTGCTCGTATTCGCCCTGATCGCGAGCCCGCCCGCGACCCTGGCGGCACTCGCCGACATCTGCGGCATCGGCTGAAGCAAAGGAGGCATCGATGGGCACGATCATGCAAGCAGACCCGAGCACCGGCGGCTGGCGAAGCGTCGTCGCCGACTGGTCGGGCGACCGCCAAGCCTTCCAGGTGTCCTGGGGCAAGGCCATGATGTGGATCTTCCTGCTCTCGGACACCTTCGTGTTCGGCTGCTTCCTCACCGGCTACATGACCGTGCGCCTGGCCACCACCGAGCCCTGGCCGATCCCGAGCGAAGTGTTCGCGCTGACGATCGCGGGCGAGAGCGTGCCGCTGGTGCTGATCGCGATCATGACCTTCATCCTGATCACCAGCAGCGGCACGATGGCGATGGCGGTGAATTACGCCTATCGCGGCAGGCGCGCGCCGACCGCCGCGCTGATGCTCGCCACCGCCCTGCTCGGCGCGAGCTTCGTCGGCATGCAGGCCTTCGAGTGGACCAAGCTCATCGAGGAAGGCGTGCGCCCCTGGGGCAATCCGATGGGCGCGGCGCAGTTCGGCTCGAGCTTCTTCATGATCACCGGCTTCCACGGCCTGCACGTGAGCATCGGCGTGCTCTACCTGCTGATCGTGGCCGCGCGCGTCGCCACCGGCCGCTACGAGCGCAGCGGCAACTACCAGATCGTCGAGATCGCCGGCCTCTACTGGCACTTCGTAGACCTGGTGTGGGTCTTCATCTTCGCGCTGTTCTATCTCTGGTAGCGGGAGGCACGGGCATGAACCACGCATCCGGGCAACAACATCCGATCGGCGTCTATCTGAAGGTATGGGGGCTGCTCTTCGTCCTCAGCACGCTCTCCTACCTGGTCGACTACTTCCACCTCGAGGGCATGCTGCGCTGGTTCCTGATCATCGCCTTCATGTTCATGAAGGCCGGCCTGATCGTCGCCGTGTTCATGCACCTGCGCTGGGAGCGCCTCGCCCTCGTCTACACCGTCCTGCTGCCGCCGCTCGCGGTGCTGGTGCTGGCCGCGCTGATGGCGATCGAGGGCGAATACACCTTCCTGACGCGCGGGACCTTCTTCGGCGGCGGGCCTTGAGCGCGACCGCGGCGCTCACTTGGCGCGGTTACCGAGCCGGCGCAACACGGACCTGCGGTAGAGCCAGGACAGGACCGGCCGCAGGCCGGGCAGCCCGATCACCCAGGCCAGCGGCCTGAGCAGCCGCACCCGCGACATCAGCAGGATGTAGGCGTCGAGTTCGCGATGGACCTCACCGGCAGAATCGCGCACGTGCAGTTCGCGCAACGCGGCCTGCGGGTCGATGCCGAGCCGGCACAGTTCGCCGTCGCGACCGGTGATGTCGATCCACTCCACGGCCCCGGCGTCCTTGCCGGACAACTCCTCGTAGCGGGCGCGATCGCGCACGCAGCGCGGACAGGCACCGTCGTAATAAACCGTCAGTCTGGGGCCGTATTTCTTCATCGAGGAAGCTCGTCGCGAAGGCATGCCGGGGTCGGTCGGGACCACTGCCGCCCGATTCCAGTCTAGCAGGGGGCGGGACGGCGGCCCAGTGCCGCCCCTCCCGCCACGCGGGCGTTCCCGCCGCATCCGGCGCCATGCGAAAAGAATGAGCGGGGAGGCGCGAACCCGGTCGGTCGGCGCACGCATGCGGTTCGATTCCAGCCGCCTGGCGTTCGCGGTAAGCTAGCACGCGATGCTCAACCCCTACCTTACCGTCACCGCGGTGATCGCCGGCTCCACCCTGCTGCAGGGTGCCAGCGGCCTGCTTCTCGTATTGCTGCCGATGCGCATGTCGGCGGAACAGTTCCCGGTGCAGATGATCGGCTGGGTTGCGGCCGCCCACGGCGGTGGCTTCCTGCTTGGCTGCACGATGATGGGCCGCCTGATCATGGCCATCGGCCATGTGCGCGCCTTCGCCGCCCTGGCGGCGACGCTGGCGGCCGTGGTGCTGGCCTTTGCGGCCTTTCGCGAGCCACTGGCCTGGGTCGGGCTCCGCCTGGTCGGTGGCGCCTGCTTCGCCGGCTTGTTCACGGTGGCGGAGAGCTGGATCGCCGATCGCACGCCGCAACTGCTGCGGGGCAGGGTCCTGAGCTTCTACACCGTGTGCACCAAGGCGTCACTGGTGACCGCGCCGCTGTTCCTGACGAACCTGGACCTCGACGGCCCCTGGGCATTCATGCTCGTCAGCGCCCTGTGTTCGCTCTCCCTGCTGCCGGTGACGACGACCCGAAGCGCCAGCCCGACGGTCTCGCGGTTCAGCGCACTGGGCGTGCGCGAATTGTATCGGCTTGCGCCGGTGGGCCTGATCGGCTGCCTTGCGGTGGGATTGATCAACGCCCCCCTGCTTTCACTCGCCCCGGTATATGGCGAGGGGATAGGCCTGGACGTCGGCAGCATCGTGCTGCTGTTTCCGGTGCTGCAACTGGGCAGCCTGGTGTTCCAATGGCCTCTGGGGCGCTGGTCCGACCGTGGCGACCGACGCCGGCTCATCGCCGGGCTCAACCTCGCCGTCACCGCGGTGACGCTCGTGATCTGGGCCTTAGGGGCGCCGCCGGGCGTCGTCCTGATGCCGATGTTGTTCCTGCTCGGCGGCGTGTCGCTTTCCGTCTACGCCATCTGCGTCGCTCATGCCGGCGACCACGCCCGACCCGAACAGATGGTCCCGCTGGTGAGCACACTGCTTCTGGCATGGGGGCTGGGCGCAGTGATCGGTCCGGCAGCGGCAGCGGCAGCGATGGAATTGCTCGGCCCGCAGGGACTGTTCCTCTACCTCGCCTGCGTGGCCCTGGCGTTTTCGGCGTTCGTGTTCTGGCGCATGCGCCGGCGAGCCCCCGTTC
>JBFGUQ010000019.1:0-13692 GCA_041565515.1 Rhodocyclaceae bacterium
CTGCCCAACCGCCAGCCCTTCGCCGGTATCGAGGGCGGCCTGCAGCCGCCAGCGGACGCCGAACTGGGCCGCTATGCCGATATCGCCGCGGCCTTCGACCCGCTCGCCCTGAGAGCACCGCTCGAGACCTGGCACGGGCGCAGCGCGGCCGACCTGGGCCGCTTCGTCCACGCCTTGTCTTCGTTCTTCTCCCGCGCCGATATCCGCCTGCTCGACCGCCAGCTCGCGCTGGCGCCCGACCCCCCGTTGCGCCGCATCGTCCTCGACTGCGCCGAGCGCAATACCGCCAGCGGCCAGCGCCTGGACCTCGACTGCGAGGGCGCGGACGACAGCCGCCTGCTCGCGCGCCTCGCGGTGCGTGGTGGAGGCATTGCGGGCGGCACTATCGACCGCCTGATCCTTCCCGGCCGGGACAACATCGGCGCGGTGGTGCTCGATGCCGCCGAGCCCGCGGGCCCCGGCGACGGCCCGACGCTGGCCTTTCGCCTGCACCGCGACGGCGCCAGCATCCGCAGCGCCAGCGGCGAAGCGATCCGCAGCCTCGCGCTGACGCGCGGCGCCACCGGCTCCAGCGCAACGCTGGCGCTCGCCGACGACCTCGGCCCGCTCGATGACGCGATCGAGGCGCTCGAGCGCACCACCCTGGCCGGCGACGGCGATGCGCTCGACGACGCGCCGCTGCGGCGAAGCGCCAGCCTCGCACCGATCCTCGCCCACCTCGGCCTTGCCGCAACCGGAACGGTATCGCCGCCGCTCGCACCTGCGCGCCTCGCAGACCCTGGCGACACGCGCGCGGCCCCCTGGCCGACCGAGCTGCAAACCTTCCTGCGCCACTGCAGCCAGTGCCACGCCGCCGCCACCGCGTTCCCGCCCGGCTTCCTGCGCGGCGACGACGCGCGCATCCGGGCGAACCTGGCCGGCTGCGCCGAACGCATGATCTACCGCCTGGCGATGAACGAGCTGCCGCCGCAGGCGCGGCCGAAGACGCCGATGCCGCCGCCGGCCGCCGCGCATGCGGCGAGCTTCGTGCAATCGGACGACCTGCCGGCAATGCGCGGGGAGCTGGAACGCATGCTCGCTGCCAGCGGCGACAGCGCGGCCGCCGTGCTCGACCGCCCCTACGCCACACTGGCGCCGTGCACGCCAGGCCTCGACTGACCCGCGACGAGGAGACACGCCTTGGCTGCCCATCCCCGCCCTGCCCCGCGCCGCACGCTGTTGCGCGCACTCGGCCGCCTGCTCCTGCTGCTGCCCTGGATCCTGATCCTGCTCGGCGGCGGCTACGCCGTGATGCGCTTCCTGCCCGACGAGCCGGTCACCTACGGCGACCCGGTCGAGCACTTCAAGTACGGCTCCACCGGCGGCGAACGCGAGTCGGGCTTCCCCTACTGGATCTGGCAGGCGCTGCCGCAGGTCTGCGCCGAGCACCTGCCGGGCAAGGGCTACGCCTCGCTCGGCATGACATTCGAGCCGGGCCGCGACCTGCCGGTCGGGATGTCGAAGCGGCGCAACCTCGGCCTCGACCGCGTGTTCCTGAACTGCGCGGCGTGCCACACCAGCACCGTGCGCGACGCTCCCGACGCCGCCCCGCGCATCATCGTCGGCATGCCGGCGCATCGCTTCGACATTCGCGCCTTCGAGAGCTTCTTCTTCAATTGCGCCGCCGGCCCGACGTTCTCGAAGGATCGCATCGTTCCCGAGATCGACCGC
This sequence comes from Rhodocyclaceae bacterium, assembly GCA_041565515.1. Classification (GTDB taxonomy): domain Bacteria; phylum Pseudomonadota; class Gammaproteobacteria; order Burkholderiales; family Rhodocyclaceae; genus Thauera. The sequence continues at coordinate 1,711 of JBFGUQ010000019.1, forward strand.
CTCAGCGGTGGTCTCGGTCCGATCGACCGCTACCTCGTCTATCCGGTGGCGATCGCCCTGATGCGCGAACGCCTGCTGATGCTGCGCGGACGCTTCGACTTCGTGTTCGACCAGCCCGACTGGGGCCCGGGCCGCGTCGACACCTTCAACTCGGCCAAGGTCTTGTTCAATTTCCCGATGAAGCAGCTGCCCGCGGAGGAGCTGCTCGGCGCCTCCGACTTCCCGTCGATCTGGAACCAGCGCAAGCGCATGAGCCGCGACGACGGCCAGCGCATGGAACTGCACTGGGACGGCAACAACACCCATACCGAGGAGCGCAACAAGAGCGCCGCCTTCGGCACCGGCACCACGCCGCCGACGATCGACCTCGCCGCGATCGCCCGTGTCGAGAACTGGCTGCTCGACCTCGAGCCGCCGCCCTGGCCATGGCCGATCGACGAGGCCCTGGCCGCGCGCGGCGCGCCGCTCTACGCCGAATACTGTGCCGGCTGCCACGGCGCCAGCGGCAGCGACTTCAAGGGCGCGGCGGTCGGCCATGTGACGCCGATCGCCGAGATCGGTACCGACCGCGCCCGCCTCGACTCCTACACCCGCGAACTCGCGCTCAACCAGGCCACGCTCTACGCCGGCTATCCGCACCGCTTCCGCAATTTCCGCAAGACATGGGGCTACGCCAACATGCCGCTCGACGGCATCTGGCTGCGCGCGCCCTACCTGCACAACGGCTCGGTGCCGACCCTGCGCGACCTGCTCGAACCCGCTGCCGGCCGACCATCGACCTTCTTCCGCGGCAGCGACCTCTACGACCGCCGGCGCGTCGGCTTTGCCTCCGCGTCGCCGGCGGCCTCGACGACGCCCGACGGTGAGCGCCTGTTCCTGTTCGACACCCGCATCCCCGGCAACGGCAACGCCGGCCATGAAGGCCCGGCCTACGGCACCGAACTGCCGGCCGCGGACAAGGATGCGCTGGTCGAGTACCTGAAGAGCTTCTGAACCGGAGGAGAGCCACGATGAAACCCGCCTTCCGAACTAGCAGCCGGGGCCGCAGCCTGGTCACTGCGCTGATCGTGCTGCTGGTGCTGGGCGCGGCCGGCGGCGCCTTCGCCTGGTACAAGTTCTTTCGCGAGGAACCGCAGCCGGACTGGATCACCAGCGACCCGGACATGCGCTTCAAATACGGCTCGATCGGCGCCGAGCGCGACGCCGGCATCCCGTACTGGATCTTCTACGTACTGCCGCGCGTCTTCCCCGACAAGCTGCCCGACCCGGGCGGCTACGCCTCGTTCGGAGTGGTTTGGGAAGAGGGCCAGGAACTGCCGGTGGGCTTCTCGAAGAAGGTCGTCGGCTTTCCGCGCGTGGCCAACAACTGCGCGTCCTGCCACACCGCGAGCTATCGCGTCAGCGCCGACTCGACCCCGGTATTCGTGCCCACCGGACCCAATCACACGCTGAACCTCTGGGCCTTCTTCCGCTTCCTCGTCGACTGCGCGAAGGATCCGCGCTTCAACGCCGACAACCTGATGGCCGAGATCCGGCTGGTGACCGACATGTCCTTCGTCGATCGCATGATCTACCGATTCCTGATCATCCCGATCACGAAGAAGACCCTGCTCGAACGCGAGGAGCAGTTCGCCTGGCTCTATCGCGAGGACTTCCCGCCCTGGGGCCGCGGCCGGGACGATGCGATGAACCTGACCAAGTACTTCATGATCCGCTGGCCGATGGACGACAGCCTCGGCCCGACCGACATGCCCTCGCTGTGGAACCTGCAGAAATACCGCCCCGAAAAGGGCATGCGCATGAACTTCGCCGGCGACAGCCACGACCCGTTCTCGGTGATCATCGACTCCGCGCTCGGCCTGCTCGGCGCCGCCCCGAAGGACAACGACGAGTTCATCGAGCAGGTGCGCTGGCTGCAGGGCTACGTATCGGCCAAACGCGCGCCGCAATACCCCTTCCCGATCGACGCCGCCGAGGCCGAGCGCGGCAAGGCCGTGTTCCAGGCCACCTGCGCCGCATGCCACGCCTCGGAGCGCACCGGCACGGTCGTGCCGCTGGCCGAGGTCGGCACCAGCCGCGACCGGCTCGACACCTGGAACGAGAAGGCGGCGCGCGAAGCCAACAGGGTCGTGCGCGACATGGGCATCGAGCGCCCCGGCCTGGTCGAGGAGCCGCTCACCGGCTACGTCGCCGCTTTCCTCGACGGCATCTGGCTGCGCGCGCCCTACCTGCACAACGGCTCGGTACCCACCTTGCGCGACCTGCTCGAGCCGCCGCCGCAGCGCCCCACGGCGTTCCGGCGCGGCTACGATGTCTACGACCCGGAGCGGGTCGGCTTCGTCACCAGCGGTGCCGAGGCCGAGCGCATCGGCACCTTGCACGAGGTCGACGCCAAGGGCGGCGGAAACCAGGGACACAGCTTCGGCACCGACCTGCCCGACGCCGACAAGGACGCCCTGGTCGAATACCTGAAGACGCTGTGAGCACCACTGGAGGACTTCATGAAGAACCAGCCGCCGCACCCGCTTGGCGAAAATGAGCGCGCAAGCCCGCGCACTGCTCCATGGCCTTCCTGCTGCGAGTGATCGTCGATGAGGCCGACGCCGCCGATCCCGCCCCTTACCGCCGCACCACGGCCGACGCCGGCTTCGCCCCGGCCCGCGTCACCGGCTATCTGTTCGGCGCCGCCTTGCCGGCTCGAGGGCAAGACCCTGGTGGTCCCGCCATTCGCGATCCGGCTGAACCGCCAGCGCTATCTGAGCCCGGCTGAAATCCGCATCGCGCTCGACGCGGTCGCGCCCGGCCGCTATCGCGTCGTCGCGGTGCACAATTTCCATGTCGAGGATCGCAATCCCTGCCTCGACGATTGCGTCGCGGGGGTGTTCCTCGCCGGTCTGCGCGAAGACGGCGGCTGGGAACAGCCCGAGCGCTTTCCGGTCGAGTGCCGCGCGCTGCAGGTGCTTGCCGAGATACGCACGAGCGCCGACGGTCCGACGACCGTACTCGGACCGCCATGATCGCCAATACCGCCGAACGCGACTTCGATGTGATCGAGATCACCAACGAGATGCCGCAGAACCGCATCGGCGGCGTCGGCAGCGTGATCGAATCGCTCGCGAGCGGGTTCGGGGCACTGGGCGTGCGCGCCCTGTGGTACCTCACCGACCACGAATACCAGCCCTTCGAACTCGACGCCATCCTCGCCCAGCACCCGGCAGTGGCGATCGGCGGGCACCACGAGCTCGGGTATTTCCGCGCGCCGGTGGTCCATGTGCACTCCTACCACCACGCGCCCGGCCTGCTGCAGGCGGTCGGCAGGGCGCGTACCGTGTTCACCGTGCATTCCCTGCTCGCCTGCGAGGAATGGTCGAACGACGTCGACCTCCGTGGGCCGGTGCTCGAGCAGGAACGACTCATCGGCAGCTGCGACATGGTCGCGCTGGTGTCCGCCGCCGAACACGACTACTACCGCCGCCTCGGCTACGAGCGACTCAACCCGCGTGTCCGCGTGGTGCACAACGGCATCCGCCCGCCGGCGCAGGTGCAACGCAGAAGACGCCGCGCGGTACTCGGATACTGCGGCCGGCTGGTGCCGCGCAAGCGGCCCGAGCACGTACAGATGGTGTTGGGCGAACCCGGCTTCGAGGCCTGCGAGGCGCTGATCGCGGGCAAGGCCTTCAGCCGCTACGCCCGCGAACTGATGCAGTCGCTGGGGCTCGAGAACCGGGTACGTTACCTCGGCTGGTGCGGCGGACCGCGCCTGGAGGCCTTCTTCGAAGCGATCGACGTCCTCGTCCAGAGCTCGTCCTACGAACCCTTCGGCCTCGCCGCGCTCGAGGCCGCGGCCCGCGGCATCCCGGTGATCTGCACCCCGGTCGATGGCCTCGTCGAGGTGCTCGGCGAACATGCCTTCTACGCCGAGGACACGAGCTACGAGGGTTTCCGCGCCGCCGCGCAACGCTGGCGCATGGCGGATGAGGCCGAGTTGCGCGGAGTGGCCTGCGGTGCGCGCCGCCGCGCGCTCGCGCACTTCACCGACATCGCCATGGCGGAGCGATATGTTCGCTGCTTCGGCGAGTTTGGCGTGCCGGCAGACCCTCTCGAGCGCGGCACGCGGGGAGACTGAAATGGATACGGAATTCCTCCTGCCGCGCGGTTACGAGAGGCTGGAGGCGGATTGCCGGCGCTTCTTCGTCGACCACCCCGCCTACCATCGCAATGTGTTCATCATGACCCGCTTCGAACCCGGCAATCGGTTGCTGACCCGCCTCGACGAGGAGCTGCGCAAGGCGCTTTGCCGGCAGCGCCTGACCGGCATCCGGGCCGACGACCGCGTCTATCCGCGCGACCGTGACTTGTGGGACAACGTCTGCGTGCACATGCTCTGCTGCAGCCTCGGCGTCGCCGTGCTGGAAGACCGCGTGCAGAACGAGTTCAACCCCAACGTCGCGCTCGAATACGGCTTCATGCGCGCGCTGGACAAGCCCGTCCTGCTGCTGGTCGACAGCGGCTTTCGCAACCTGCGTGCCGACGTCATCGGCACGGTACGCGAGGCGTTCGACATCGCCGATCCCGATCTCGGCGGCACGCTGACGCGGCCGATCGGGAACTGGGTCCGGGATCTCGGCCTGGCCCTGCGGCCGGCCGCCCCCGGCGCGCTCAGGCAGCAGGCCATGAGGACCTGCCTGCGCCTGCTCAACATCCGCTGCGCGCAGCTCATCGCCGACAGGAACCGCCGCCAGCGCGAGTTCGACGACGAACTCTGGTACCTGGGCAGAGACGAGATCGCGCCCTACCGGATTCTGCTGACGCAGACTCGGGACGCGGCGCACGAGGCCGCGGTCGACCAGGCCGAGCAGACGATCCTTCACCACCACGACCTGTCGCAGATCGATGCCCTCATCGATCGTTTCGCCGAGCTCGCCGCGGCCCCCTCCGCCGGCGCAGCCCCTCAGGACTGAACCGGGTGGCGAGGCCTGCCGACGGAAAACCCTTTACGGCCCCCCGGGTCTTACCCGGACGAGCGCCGCCCCGGCCGAACCCGTCCGCCCACCCCGGCCCGCGCGCAGAGGGAGCGAACGCATGTCGCAAGCCATGAACCCCGAGTGCTTCGAGCGCGATGCCCACGAGTTGCTGGGTCTCGTCGACGCGGTCATCCGGGAACTCCAGCCCGGGGCCACGGTGCGCGCGGGGCTGGACAGCCAGCTCGACCGCGACCTCGGCCTCGACAGCCTCGCCCGCGTCGAACTGCTCGCCCGCATCGAACGCAGCTTCGACATCCGCTTTCCGGCCGAAGTGCTGGGCACGGCCGAGACGCCGCGCCAGTTGCTGGGTGCGCTGGAAGCGGCGGGGCACCGTCCGGCCCCGCTCAGCCCGGCGGCGGAGTCCAGGCTGGCCGGTCCCGAGCAGGCCGCAGGCGAACCCGATCGCGCGGCGACCCTGGTCGAGGTCCTGGACTGGCACGTCGCGCGCCACCCCGATCGTACCCACGTCACCTTCTACCGTGGCGAGGACGAGACCGAAACGCTGAGCTACGGCGAGCTCGCCGACGCTGCCGCCCGCGTTGCCGGCGCGCTGGCCCACTCGGGCATCTCACCCGGCAGCGCGGTGGCGCTGATGCTGCCCTCGGGGCTGGATTTCTTTCGCTGCTTCCTGGGCATACTCGTCGCGGGCGCGGTGCCGGTGCCGATCTATCCGCCCGCGCGGCCCGCCCAGCTCGAGGATCATCTGCGCCGCCAGGCGGGCATCCTGCGCAACTGCGAAGCGCGCGTGCTGGTCACCTTCGACCGCGTGCGGCCGCTGGCGCGGATGCTCACCGGCCTGTGCCCCACGCTCGATCGCGTGATCACGCCCGCCGACCTCGATGCACCGACGGTGCCGCGCCTGCCCGTCAGCGCCGACGACCTCGCCCTGCTGCAGTACACCTCGGGCTCGACCGGCGCTCCCAAGGGCGTGATGCTGACGCATGCGAACCTGCTCGCCAACATCCGCGCCTGGGGGCGGGCGGTCGGGCTGAGCTCGACCGACGTGGGCGTGAGCTGGCTGCCGCTGTATCACGACATGGGGCTGATCGGCGCCTGGCTGGGCAGCCTCTACCACGCCTTCCCGCTGGTGCTGATGTCGCCGCTCGACTTCCTCGCCCGTCCCGAGCGCTGGCTGTGGGCGATCCACCACCACCGCGGCACGGTGACCGCGGCACCGAACTTCGCCTTCGACCTGTGCGTCAAGCGCCTCGCCGGCCAGGCGCTGGAGGGCCTCGACCTGTCGTCGTGGCGCCTGGCGGCCAACGGCGCGGAGCCGGTGAACCCCGACACCCTCGAGCGCTTCGCCGCCGCCTTCGCGCCCTACGGCCTGCGGCGGGAGACGCTCGCGCCGGTGTATGGCCTGGCCGAGTGCTCGGTGGGCCTGACGGTGACGCCGCCCGGTCGCGGCGCGCGCATCGACGCTGTCGACCGCGAGGCGCTGATGACCCGCGGCCGCGCCGAGCCGGCGGCGCCCGGCGACGCCACGGCAATGCACTTCGTCTCCTGCGGGGCGGCACTACCCGATCACGAGTTGCGCATCGTCGACGAGGCCGGCCGCGAGCTGCCCGAGCGCGTCACCGGCAGCCTCGAGTTCCGCGGACCGTCGGCCACTTGCGGCTACTATCGGAACCCGGACAAGACCGCCGCCCTGTTCCACGATGGCTGGCTGGTGACCGGCGATTACGCCTATCTGGCCGACGGCGAGGTCTATTTCACCGGTCGCGCCAAGGACCTGATCATCCGCGGCGGGCGCAACTTCTACCCCTACGACCTGGAGCAGGCGGTCGGCGACCTCGCCGGCATCCGCAAGGGCTGCGTGGCCGCCTTCGGCGTCGCCGACGCTCGCCAGGCTGGCGAGCAGCTGGTCGTCGTCGCCGAAACACGCGAAAACGACGCCGGCGCGCGCCAGGCGCTGGAGCGCCAGATCGTCGCCACCGCCTCGGACCAGCTCGGCCTGCCACCCGATGTCGTCGTGCTGGCACCGCCGCACGCGGTGCTCAAGACCTCAAGCGGCAAGATCCGCCGAGCGGCGATCCGCGATGCCTACCTCCAGGGCAGCCTCGGCGCTGCAACGCGCGCACCGTGGCTGCAGGCGCTGCGCCTGTGGGTATCCAGCCTGCGCGGTCGCCTCGGCGGCGGGGCACGCCACGCCGCCGGGCTCATCTACGGCACCTGGGTGTGGACCGGCTTCGCCCTGCTCGCACCGGTCGCGGCACTGGCGATCCTCACGCTGCCGCGGCTCGAGCAGCGATGGGCGGTGACGCACGCGCTGGCGCGACTCCTGAGCGCCCTCATCGGCTGCCCGCTGCGGGTCGAGGGGCTCGAGCACCTGCCCGCCGGCCCATGCGTTCTGGTGGCCAATCACGCCAGCTACGCCGACGGCCTCGTCCTCGGCGCGGCACTGCCGCGTCCCGTTGCCTTCGTCGCCAAGGCCGAGCTCAGGCACAATCCGCTCATGCGGCCCCTGTTCGAGCGCATGGGCGCCCGCTTCGTCGAGCGCTTCGATTCGCGCCAGGGCGTCGCCGATGCGCAGGCGCTCGCAGCCATCGCATCCACCACACCCCCGCTGCTGTTCTTCTCCGAAGGCACCTTCACCGCGCGCGCCGGTCTGCAGGCGTTTCGGCTGGGCGGCTTCCAGGTCGCGGCGCAGAATCGCCTTCCGGTCGTCCCGATCGCGATTACAGGCACCCGCAAGATCCTGCCCGGCGACTCCTGGCGCCCGCGCCGCGGCCCGCTCGGCGTCACGATCTGCCCGCCGGTTCGGCCCGAGGGCGAGGACTGGCACGGCGTGCTCGCGCTGCGCGACGGCGTGCGCAAGGACATCCTCACCCATTGCGGCGAGCCCGACCTGGCGAACCGCTAGGCATTCCGCACCGTCCGGCCTGCACCCGCCGGGAATTCGTCGCGCCACCTGACTATAGTGAGACGACAAGCAGGACGCGGCGGCGGACACCCCGGCGCTGGCGGATGCGCCATCTCCGCGTTTCTCCCGTCGCGAACAAGCGATTGCAGCAGCCCCCGACGGGCGCAGCGGCCCCGCGGCCGCGGCAGATCCTTGCGCTGGCCCGATGCCGCCCGCGCGCCCGGGGCTGCCTGCCCATTCCGGCGGGAGGACGCTCATGTTGAAGCATGCCGAAGCAGCAACCGATCCGCGGCAGGCCGACGATCTGCCCCAGCAGATCGATCTCGATGTCGGCATGGCGGTCGAGCGCATCGACGCCTGGATAGACGGCGCCGTCCGACTGCTGCCGAACATCGTACTGGCCTTGCTGCTGCTGGGGGTGTTCTGGGGGATTGCCCTTGGTGCCGGAAGCCTCGTCAGGCGGCATTCGTCCAGGCGGGGGCGCGAGAACCTCGGCGAGGTGCTCGGTGGTTTCGTCAAGTGGGCGGTGGTCCTGCTCGGATTCCTGCTCGCGGCGACGATCGTGATCCCGACGCTGCGACCGGGCGACCTGATCGCCGGCCTCGGCGTCAGTTCGGTGGCGATAGGTTTCGCCTTCAAGGACATCCTGCAGAACTGGCTTGCGGGCCTGCTGATCCTGTTGCGCCAGCCCTTCGAGATCGAAGACCAGATCGAGGTCAACGGCCACGAGGGGACGGTCGAGCGCATCGAGACGCGGGCGACGATCATCAAGACCTACGACGGCCAGCGCATCGTCATCCCCAACAGCGAGATCTACACGAATGCAGTGCTGGTCAAGACTGCGCACGAGAAGCGTCGCAGCGACTACGACGTGGGCATCGGCTACGGGGACAGCATCGACCAGGCATGCGAGGTGATCCGCAAGGCGGTCGGCGCCGTCAAGGGGGTGGAACGGGAGCCCGCGCCGGAAGCGCTGGCCTGGGACCTGGCGGCAAGCTGGGTCACCATCCGCGCACGCTGGTGGACGAGCAGCCGTCGCACCGACGTCACCCACGTGCGCGCCGCCGTGCTTGCCGCGATCAAGCGCGCGCTGGACGAGGCCCGAATCGACATGCCCTACGCCACCCAGGTGCACCTGTTCCATGATCAGACCGAAGCCAGCGATGGCGACCGCAATGCGCAGCGCGAAGGCTGGCCGGCGCCCGACGAAGGCGCGCCGCAGCCACGCTGGAAGGCCCAGGCCGAGCAGGCTGCGCAAGGCAAGGCGCCGGCGGGCCGAGGCGGTGGCGCCGCCTAGCGTGGCCCGCGCACGAAGGGTGGGCGCGCACCCGCCCGACGCCCGGCCGGGCGCTCAGCGCCACATGTCGCGCATCTTCGCCGCCAGATCCAGCGCCGCCTGGCGCGACGCCGGCGAACCCTGCAGTTCCGGCGGCGGAGGTGGCCAGCTCATCTGCTCGAAGCGCTCGAGCAGGCGGTTGGGGATGAAGCGCGTGCGCCCGGCATAGACGTGGCGATCGCCCATGCCTTGCTGCTGGGTGACGTAGAAGCGCTGCGGCACGACGAGTTCCAGGTGGTCCTTCGCGCGCGTCATGGCCACGTACAGCAGGCGGCGCTCCTCCTCGATCTCGGCCGAATTGCGGGTGGCGATGTCGGACGGGATGCAGCCGTCGACCACGTTGAGCACGCTCACCGCCCGCCATTCCTGGCCCTTGGCCGAGTGCATGGTGGACAGGATGAGGTAGTCCTCGTCGAGCAGCGGCGCGCCGGCCTCGTCGCTGGTGGCGCTGGGCGGGTCGAGCGTGAGTTCGGTGAGGAAGCGCTGGCGGCTCGGATAGGTGGCGGCGATGCGCGCGAGCTGCTGGATGTCGAGCAGGCGGATCGGCGCGTCCTCGTACAGGCGCGGCATCTGCGCCTCGTACCAGCGGCAGGCGAGCTCGAAGGCCGCCGGCCAGGGCGCGGCGCGATCGGTGACGCGCTCGACCAGGGCGGCGAACACGGCCCAGTCCTCGCGCGCGGCCTCCGGCACCGGCTGCTCACCCAGCAGCGCGCAGCCCTCGGGTGCGGCGCAGACGTTGTCGAGCACCCGCGCCGCGGTCTTGGGGCCGATGCCGGCAAGCAGCTGGACGGCGCGAAAGCCGGAGACGCGGTCACGCATGTTCTCGGCCCAGCGCATCAGCGCGAGCACATCCTTGACGTGGGCGGCCTCGAGGAACTTCAGCCCGCCGAACTTCACGAACGGGATGTTGCGTCGCGTGAGCTCCATCTCCAGCCGTGCGCTGTGGCTCGCGGCACGGAACAGCACCGCCTGCTGCTTGAGCTTGACCCCGTCCTCGCGCCGCGCCAGCACCTGTGCCACGACATAGGCCGCCTGGTCGGCATCGTCGCGCACCGACACCAGGCGCGGGCGCTCGGCCGAGACCCGCTCCGACCACAAGTCCTTGCTGAAGCGCTCGGCCGCGAGCGCGATCACCGCGTTCGCCGCGGCCAGGATCGGCTGCGTCGAGCGGTAGTTGCGCTCGAGCGTCACCCGCCGCGCGGGCGGGTCGAAGCGGGTCGGGAAATCGAGGATGTTGCGCACGGTCGCGCCGCGAAAGGCGTAGATCGACTGCGCGTCGTCTCCCACCACGGTAAGACCGCGGCCATCGGGCTTCAGCGCCAGCAGGATCGCCGCCTGCAGGTGGTTGGTGTCCTGGTATTCGTCCACCAGCACGTGGCTGAAGCGCCCGCCGATCTCCCGCGCCAGGCACGGGTCGGCGAGCATCTGCGCCCAGTAGAGCAGAAGGTCGTCGTAATCCAGCACCTGCTGCGCCTGCTTGGCCTCGACGTAGGCGAGGAAAAGCCGCTTCAACTCCGCCTCCCACTCCGCGCACCAGGGAAAGGACGCCTGCAGCACCTCGGCCAGCGGCGCGCGCGTATTGACCGCCGCGGAATAGATCGACAGGCAGGTGCCCTTGAGCGGAAAGCGCCTGCTCCTGGCGGACAGACCGAGTTCGTGGCGCACGAGATTGAGCAGGTCGGCCGAGTCCTCGCGGTCGTGGATGGTGAACGCGGGGTCGAGGCCGATGCGCCCCGCATGCTCGCGCAGCAGGCGTGCGCCGATGGCGTGGAAGGTGCCCGACCACGCCAGCGCGACGTGCGCCAGCCAGGGCTGGGCCGCCGCGGCCTGCGCCAGGATGCGCTGCACCCGCCGGCCCATCTCGTCCGCCGCACGGCGCGAGAAGGTCAGCAGCAGGATGCGCCCGGGGTCCGCGCCGTTCGCGACCAGGTGCGCGACACGATGCGCCAGGGTGTTGGTCTTGCCCGAGCCCGCCCCGGCGATCACCAGCAGCGGCCCGTCCGGCGCGCCGCCTGCAGCCTCGCCCACGCCATGCTCGACCGCTGCGCGCTGGGCGGGATTGAGACGATCGAGCAGGTCGACCGGTGACGGGGCAAGGGGGGCCGAGGATTGCGTCATGACTGTAATTCTATTCAGTCTCGGCGTCTGGCGATAGGGCCAGGACACCGCCGCCGCTCAGCTGAAGAGGCGCTCCACGTCCACCGAGGCGCGCGCACCGATCTGCTCGCGGTGGCGGCGCAGCCAGTGGTCTGCGCGCGCGCGGCCTAGGTCGCGCAACTGGGTCAGGAAGCTGGCCGAGGCGTTGAGCTTGCTCGCCCCACCGGCGTCGGCGAGTTCGGTCGCCTCGATGAGGTGGAAGCGCAGGCGCATCAGCTTGCGCTCGAGATTGCCTCGCGGCAGCCAGCCATTGCCTTCGGCGATGTGACTGCGGGCATGCGCGATCATGCGCATCTCGCGCAGGAAGGTGGTCGAAAAGCCGAGCTCCATGCTGCGGGCTGCGATGTCGGGCGCGCTGCGGGGCGCCTCCTCGTGCATCAGGGGGTTGAGCAGCACCAGCAGGATGTCGGCCGTGGAGCACTCGTACATCAGCGGGTAAATCGCCGGATTGGCGGTGAATCCGCCATCCCAGTAATGCTCGCCGTCGATCTCGATGGCGTGGTGCAGGGTCGGCAGGCAGGCCGAGGCGAGCAGGCCGGCTTCGCTGATGTCGCGCGTGCGGAACAGCCGCACCTTGCCGGAACGCACGTGGGTGGCGGCAA
>JBFGUQ010000020.1:0-13275 GCA_041565515.1 Rhodocyclaceae bacterium
CTCGGGCAGAGCGCGACCACGCTATCTGGCGGCGAGGCCCAGCGCGTCAAGCTCGCACTCGAACTGTCCAAGCGCGACACGGGGCGCACGCTCTACATCCTCGACGAACCGACCACCGGCCTGCATTTCCAGGACATCGAGATGCTGCTGAGCGTACTGCACCGCTTGCGTGATCACGGCAACACCATCATCGTCATCGAACACAACCTCGACGTCATCAAGACCGCAGACTGGATCGTCGACATGGGGCCGGAAGGCGGCGATGGCGGCGGCACCGTCGTGTGCTCGGGCACGCCCGAAACCGTCGCCCTCGCGCCCGCGAGCCATACCGGCCGCTACCTGCGCCAGGCCCTGGCAGGCCCGCGGCCCTAGCCGTCGTAGCCGCGCGGGTTGAGTCGCTGCCAGCGCCACGCGTCGGCGCACATCGCCGCGAGGTCGAGCTCGGCGCGCCAGCCGAGCACCTCGGCCGCCCTGGCCGGGTCGGCCCAGCAAGCGGCGACGTCACCGGGCCGACGGGCCACGATCCGGTAGGGAATCGAACGCTCCGACGCCGCCTCGAAGGCCTTCACCACCTCGAGCACGCTATAGCCCCGCCCGGTACCCAGATTGAAGGTGCTGACTCCCGGCAGGCCCCCGATGCGCTCGAGCGCCCGCAGGTGTCCGCGGGCGAGGTCGACGACGTGGATGTAGTCGCGCACACCCGTGCCGTCGGGCGTCGGATAATCGCCGCCGAACACGTTCAGGCGTTCAAGCCGCCCGACCGCGACCTGGCTGACGTAGGGCATGAGGTTGTTCGGCAGCCCATCCGGGTCTTCGCCGATACGGCCGCTGCGGTGTGCGCCCACCGGATTGAAGTAGCGCAACAGGGCGATGTTCCAGCGCGGGTCGGCCGCACCGACGTCGCGAAGGATCTCCTCGCCCATCAGCTTCGTGCGCCCATACGGGTTGGTGGCGGCGGTCGGGAAGCCCTCGTCGATGGGCACGCTGGCCGGATCGCCGTAGACGGTTGCCGACGAACTGAACACGAGGCGGCGCACGCCCGCATCGTCCATCGCCTCGAGCAGGCTCAACAGGCCGTTGAGGTTGTTGTCGTAGTAAGCCCGCGGCAGGGCGACCGACTCGCCCACCGCCTTCTTCGCGGCGAAATGGATGACCGCCTCCACCGGGTAGCGGGCAAAGACGCCGTTCAACACCGCCCGATCACGGACGTCCGCCTGGATGAAGCCCGCCAGTTGCCGTCCGCCAAGCACCTCGACGCGACGCAGGGCCTCGGGCGAGGAGTTCGACAGATCGTCGATCACGACCACGTCGTGCCCCGCACAGAGCAACTCGACGCAGGTATGCGAGCCGATATAGCCGGCGCCGCCGGTAATCAGGGTCAGGGGCATTCGTGTCGCCTTCCTTGTCGTTCATCCGAGGATGGATTGTCGCCGCTCGCCCAGGCGGCAGGCAAAAAAAAGCCGGGGCAAGCCCGGCTTTCTTCACACTCGCATGACGCGCAGTACTTACGCTGCCTCGACCTCGACCGCGGCTTCGGCCGTGTCCGTCTCGGGGCGATCGAGCAGTTCGATCAGCGCCATCGGCGCGTTGTCGCCGTCGCGGAAACCGAACTTCAGGATCCGCAGATAGCCGCCGTTGCGGGTGGCGTAGCGCGGACCCAGTTCGTCGAACAGCTTGACGACCATATCGCGGTCGCGCAGTCGATTGAAGGCCAGACGGCGGTTGGCCAGGCTGGGCTTCTTCCCCAGCGTGATCATCGGCTCGACCACACGGCGAAGTTCCTTCGCCTTCGGCAGGGTCGTCTTGATCACTTCGTGACGCAGCAGCGAGTTGGCCATGTTGCGAAACATCGCCTGGCGGTGGCTGCTGGTCCGATTCAGCTTGCGAAGACCGTTACGGTGACGCATTTCAATTCCTCACTTGACCGGCGCTTCTCAACCGAGCTTCTCGAGCCCGGCCGGCGGCCAGTTTTCCAGTTTCATGCCCAGGGTCAGCCCGCGGGAGGCCAACACTTCCTTGATCTCGTTGAGCGACTTCCGGCCCAGGTTGGGGGTCTTCAGCAGCTCGGTTTCGGTACGCTGGATCAGGTCGCCGATGTAGTAGATGTTCTCGGCCTTGAGGCAGTTGGCCGAACGCACCGTCAGTTCGAGATCGTCGACCGGCCGCAGCAGCACAGGATCGATCGTGACCTGCTTCTCCGCGGGCGCGGCCGCCGGCGTGCCCTCGAGATCGGCGAACACCGACAGCTGGTCCATCAGCACGCGCGCCGCATAGCGGATCGCCTCTTCCGGATCGACCGCACCATTGGTCTCGATGTCGATGACCAGGCGATCCAGGTCGGTACGCTGCTCGACCCGAGCGCTCTCGACCAGGTAGCTGACGCGGCGCACCGGGCTGAACGAGGAGTCCAGCACGACGCGGCCGATCGACTTGCTCTCGGCATCGACCGGACGGACGTTGCCGGGAACGTAGCCACGGCCTTCCTCGACCTTGATCTGCATGTCGATCTTGCCACCGGGGGCAAGATTGGCGATCACGTGCTCGGGATTGATGATCTCGACGTCGTGCCCGATCTCGATATCGGCGGCGGTGACCACACCCTCGCCGGACTTCTGCAGGCGCAGCGTCGTTTCGCCGCGATTGTGCAGCTTGAAGACCACGCCCTTGAGGTTCAGAAGCAGGTCGACGATGTCTTCGCGCACGCCGTCGAGCGTGGAGTACTCGTGGAGGACACCCTCGATCGTCACTTCGGTCGCAGCGTGACCGGGCAGCGTCGATAGAAGGATGCGCCGCAGCGCGTTCCCCAGCGTGTGGCCGAAGCCGCGCTCGAACGGTTCCATCGTCACCCGCGCCTGGACCGGCGAGGTGCTCTGGACGTCGATGATGCGCGGTTTCAGCAGTGAGTTGCTTTGCATCAGCATTCCCTCGGAACTAGAAGAGGATCAGACCGCCCGCTTAGCGGGAGTACAGTTCCACGACCAGGCCTTCGTTGATCGTCGGCGGCAGTTCTGCGCGGACGGGGTAGGCCTTGAACACGCCCTTGCCAGCCTTGGCATCGACTTCCAGCCATTCGGGGAAACCGCGCGACTCGGCAGCTTCCAGTGCGGCCTTGACGCGCAGATGTCCGCGTGCGCGCTCGGTCACCTCGACGACGTCACCCGGACGCACGACATACGACGGGATGTTCACGCGCTTCCCGTTGACCAGCACGCCGTTGTGACGCACGACCTGCCGCGCTTCGGCGCGCGAGGCACCGAAACCCATGCGGTAGGCGACGGAATCGAGGCGACCTTCGAGCAGTTGCAGCAGGTTCTCACCCGTCTGCCCACGGCGTCGATCGGCCTCGGCATACGTCTTGCGGAACTGGCGCTCGAGCACGCCGTACAGACGACGGATCTTCTGCTTCTCGCGCAGCTGCACGCCATAACCCGACATGCGCTGACCGGAGCGCTGACCGTGCTGGCCAGGCGCATAGGCGCGGCGCTCGATGGCGCACTTGTCGGTAAAACACTTTTCGCCCTTCAGAAACAGCTTTTCGCCTTCGCGACGGCACTGACGGCACTTGGGATCGAGATTACGAGCCACGTTTCAACTCCTTGTCAGATACGGCGCTTTTTCGGCGGACGGCAGCCGTTATGCGGGATGGGGGTGATGTCCGTGATGCTGGAAATCTTGATCCCCAGGGCATTGAGCGCGCGCACGGACGATTCGCGACCGGGGCCGGGGCCCTTGATGCGCACTTCGAGGTTCTTCACGCCGCACTCTTGCGCAACCTTGCCGGCAGCCTCCGCCGCCACCTGGGCAGCGAACGGGGTGCTCTTGCGCGAACCCTTGAAGCCGGCGCCGCCGGAAGTCGCCCACGACAGCGCGTTCCCCTGACGGTCGGTGATCGTGATGATCGTGTTGTTGAAGCTCGCGTGAATGTGGGCGATGCCTTCCGCCACATTCTTCTTGATCTTCTTCCTGACCTTTGTTCCAGTCTTAGCCATTATCGGTTCCTATCACTTCTTGCCGGCGATGGCCTTGCGCGGGCCCTTCCGGGTACGAGCATTCGTGCGGGTCCGCTGACCGCGCAACGGCAGGCCACGACGATGGCGGAAGCCGCGATAGCAGCCCAGGTCCATCAGTCGCTTGATGTTCATCGTTACTTCACGACGCAAATCGCCTTCGACAACGAAGCGGGCGACTTCGTCGCGCAGCCTCTCCATGTCCGATTCGGTCAGATCCTTCACTTTCACCGAACGCACGACACCGGCAGCGTCGCAAATCTTCTGAGCACGCGAACGGCCGATCCCATAGATGGCGGTCAGCGCGATCTCGGCATGCTTGTGATTGGGAATGTTTACCCCAGCAATACGGGCCATCCGTCTACCCCAAAACGCGAAACATTAAATTTTAATGCCTTAGGCTGACTAGATCAACCCTGGCGCTGCTTGTGCCGCGGATCGGTGCAGATGACGCGCACCACACCCTTGCGGCGAATGATCTTGCAGTTGCGGCAAAGCCGCTTGACTGAAGCCTGGACTCTCATGCTCTTGCTCCTGTTTCTCTACTCTTCACTTGGTCCGGAACACGATCCGGCCCTTCGTCAGGTCGTAAGGGGTGAGCTGCACCGTGACCTTGTCCCCGGGAAGGATGCGGATATAGTGCATCCGCATTTTTCCCGAGATGTGCCCGAGAACCACATGACCATTCTCGAGGCGCACGCGGAAAGTCGCATTGGGAAGGTTTTCGGTCACCTCGCCCTGCATCTCGATGACATCTTCCTTCGCCATGACCTACCTGAGCGGCAAACCCGCCCCCTTGAAATTCGCCTTCTTGAGAAGGCTTTCATACTGGTGCGACATCACGAACGCCTGAACCTGGGCCATGAAGTCCATCGTGACCACCACGATGATCAACAAGGAGGTACCGCCAAAGTAGAAGGGGACGTTCCACTTCAGGATCAGGAACTCGGGCAGCAGACACACGAGCGTGATATAAACCGCGCCCGCCAGGGTCAGCCGCATCAAGATCTTGTCGATGTAGCGCGATGTCTGGTCGCCCGGCCGAATCCCGGGAACAAAGGCACCGCTCTTCTTCAGGTTGTCCGCCGTTTCACGCGCATTGAACACCAGCGCGGTGTAGAAGAAACAGAAGAACACGATCGCCAGCGCATACAGCATCACGTAGATCGGCTGGCCCGGCGCCAGCGTCGAGGCGATGTCGCGCAGCCAGTACATCCCTTCAGACGAGCCGAACCACTGACCCAGCGTCGCCGGGAACAGGATGATGCTGGAGGCAAAGATCGGCGGAATGACGCCCGACATGTTCAGCTTGAGCGGAAGGTGCGAACTCTGCCCGCCATACACCTTGTTGCCCACCTGGCGCTTGGCGTAATTGACCAGGATCTTCCGCTGGCCGCGTTCCACGAACACGACGAAGGCCGTCACCAGCACCACCAGCACGCAGATGAACAGCGCCGTGAACGGGTGCATCGCCCCGGTACGGACCAGTTCGAACAAGCCCGCGAGCGCGCTGGGCAAGCCGGCGATGATACCCGCGAAGATGATCATCGAAATGCCGTTGCCGATTCCGCGCTCGGTGATCTGCTCGCCAAGCCACATCAGGAACATGGTGCCGGTCACCAGCGTCGCCACGGTCACGAACCTGAAGGTCAGGCCCGGGTCCAGCACGAGTCCGGCCTGCCCCTCGAGCGCCGTCGAGATACCGACCGCCTGGGCGAATGCCAGCAACAGCGTGCCGTAGCGCGTGTATTGCGTGATCTTCCTGCGGCCCGCCTCACCTTCCTTCTTCAGCGCCTCGAGTTGGGGCACTGCCACCGTCATCAACTGCATGATGATCGAGGCGGAAATGTAGGGCATGATCCCGAGCGCAAAGATCGTGAAGCGCGACAGCGCCCCGCCCGAGAACAGGTTGAAGACGCCGAGGATACCGCCGGCCTGCGACTGGAACAGCTCAGCCAGCCGATCAGGGTCGATACCGGGAACCGGAATGTGCGCGCCGATGCGATAGACGATCAACGCGCCCAGCAGGAACAGCAGACGCCGCTTGAGGTCGCCGAACCGTCCGGGAGTCCCCAGCGTGGCAGCAGGATTCGCCACAGCCTTTCCCTTTATTACTCGGCCGCCGACACGGAACCGCCGGCAGCTTCGATCGCCGCCTTGGCACCACGCGTCGCGCCGACACCACGAAGAACGACCTTGCGGGTCAGTTCGCCCGACAGCACGACCTTGGCCGAGAGGCTGTCAGCGGGAATGACGCCCGCCTGCATCAGCGTCAGCAGATCGATCTGGTCGACCGGAAGCTTTTCCAGCTCGGAGAGGCGGACCTCGGCGTTGCGCGCACGCGTCAGCGACACGAAACCGCGCTTCGGCAGACGACGCTGCAGCGGCATCTGGCCGCCCTCGAACCCGACCTTGTGAAAGCCGCCGGCACGAGACTTTTGACCCTTGTGGCCACGGCCGCAGGTTTTGCCCAGGCCGCTGCCGATGCCGCGTCCGACGCGACGCGCAGCCGACTTGGAGCCGGCGGCGGGCTTGATGGTATTCAGGCGCATTTCAACCCTCGCTCTTCACCAGGTAGGACACCTTGTTGATCATGCCGCGCACCTCAGGGGTGTCCGCCAGCTCGACCGTGTGGTTCAGCCGACGCAGGCCGAGACCGCGAACGGTGGCCCGGTGCGACTGCTTGGTGCCGATCACGCTCTTGACGAGCGTCACCTTGATTTTCTTGTCCGACATCGCTTACCCCAGGATCTCTTCGACGGTCTTGCCGCGCTTGGCAGCAATCTCCGCCGGGGTGTTGATCGCCATCAGGCCGTTGATCGTGGCACGGACGACGTTGTACGGATTGGCGGAGCCGATGCACTTGCAGATGATGTCGGTCACACCCATGACCTCGAACACTGCGCGCATCGGACCACCCGCGATGATCCCGGTACCGCCGGGAGCCGGCTGCATCAGCACCGACGAGGCGCCGTGCTTGCCGATCACGGTGTGCTGCAGGGTGCCGTTCTTGAGCGGCACCTTCTTCAGCTTGCGACGGGCTTCGTCCATCGCCTTCTGAACCGCAACCGGAACTTCGCGGGACTTGCCCTTGCCCATTCCGATCGCCCCATCGCCGTCACCCACCACCGTCAGGGCGGCGAAACCGAGGATCCGGCCGCCCTTGACAACCTTGGTGACGCGATTGATCGCGACCATCTTTTCCCGCAGGCCGTCATCGCGCTCGTCGGAGGGCTGCCCGCGTTTGGTTTGCTGCTTAGCCATTCGAATCCTCGCTTAGAACTTGAGGCCGCCTTCGCGGGCAGCCTCGGCCAGCGCCTTGACGCGGCCGTGATACAGGAAGCCCGAACGGTCGAACGCGACCTGCTCGATGCCCGCCGCCTTGGCACGTTCGGCAATCAACTTGCCAACCGCTTGTGCCGCGGCCTTGTTGCCGCCGTTCGTCACCGCGGTGCGAACTTCGGCCTCGACGGTCGAAGCCGACGCGATAACGCGCGAACCGCAGCCGGAGATGACCTGGGCGTAGATGTGGCAGTTGGACCGGAACACCGCTAGGCGAACCGCCTTGAGCTCCGCAAGCTTGGCGCGAGTTTTGCGCGCACGGCGAAGACGAGTCTCTTTCTTGGTCATGACTAACCGCCTT
Source organism: Rhodocyclaceae bacterium (assembly GCA_041565515.1). Classification (GTDB taxonomy): domain Bacteria; phylum Pseudomonadota; class Gammaproteobacteria; order Burkholderiales; family Rhodocyclaceae; genus Thauera. The sequence continues at coordinate 7,651 of JBFGUQ010000020.1, forward strand.
ACTTCTTCTTGGTTTCCTTGAGCACCACCACTTCGTCCGAATAACGGACGCCCTTGCCCTTGTAGGGCTCGGGAGCGCGGTAGGCCCGCACCTCGGCTGCGACCTGGCCGACTTGCTGCTTGTCGATACCCTTGATCACGACTTCGGTCTGGGTAGGCGTCTCAACCTTCACACCGGCCGGCATCTGATGCACGACCGGATGGGAGAAGCCCAGCGAAAGGTTCAGCTTGTCGCCCTGCGCCTGCGCACGGTAACCGACGCCGACCAGGGTGAGCTTGCGCTCGAAACCCTTGGTCACGCCGGACACCATGTTGGCGACCAGGGCGCGAACCGTACCCGACATCGCATTGGCGTTGGCCACTCCGTCGCGGGCCTTGCACACCAGGGCGTCGCCCTCGCGCTCGACACTGACGGCCTCGGTCAGCTGCTGACGCAGCGTCCCCAGCGGCCCCTTGACTGCGATTTCGGCAGCGGAAATCGTGACTTCGACCCCCGCCGGGACGGGAACCGGGTTCTTGGCTACACGAGACATGGCATCCCCCTTTAAGCGACCAGGCAGATGACTTCGCCGCCGACGCGGCTGGCCCGCGCGGAACGATCGGTCATCACACCGCGAGGGGTCGAAACGATGGCCACGCCGAGGCCGTTCATCACGCGCGGCAGATCGTCGCTGCCCTTGTAGACGCGCAGGCCGGGACGGCTTACACGCTCGATGCGCTCGATGACCGGACGACCGGCGTAATACTTCAGCACCACGTCGAGCGACGGCTTGCCGCCTTCGTCGCGCACCGAAAAACCATCAATGTAACCTTCGTCCTGAAGCACTTTGGCGATCGCCACCTTGAGCTTGGACGAGGGCATGCTCACGCTTCCCTTCTGGGCCTGCTGGCCGTTGCGGATGCGCGTCAGCATGTCGGCGATAGGATCGGACATACTCATCTTCGAATTCTCCTTACCAGCTCGCCTTGGTCATGCCGGGCACTTCGCCGCGGAATGCGATCTCGCGCAGCTTGTTGCGGCACAGACCGAACTTGCGGAAAACGCCACGCGGGCGACCCGTCAGGCTGCAGCGGTTGCGTTGACGTGTCGGATTGGCGTTGCGCGGAAGTTGCTGCAGAGCCAGTCGAGCGGACATCCGCTCTTCTTCGGACAGCTTGCTATCGTTGACCTGCGCGACCAGCGCGGCACGCTTGGCGGCGAACTTCTCCACCAGCTTGCGGCGCTTCTCTTCGCGGTTGATCAGAGCCAGTTTCGCCATATCACCCTCAATTCTTGAACGGAAACTTGAACGCGCCGAGCAGCGCGCGGGCTTCCGCGTCGGTCTTCGCAGTCGTCGTGATGCTGATGTTCATCCCCCGCAGCGCGTCGATCTTGTCGTACTCGATCTCCGGGAAAATGATCTGCTCCTTGACGCCGAGGTTGTAGTTGCCACGGCCATCGAAGCCCTTCGCGCCCACGCCACGGAAGTCGCGAACGCGGGGCAGCGCGACGGTGACGAGGCGATCCAGGAATTCGAACATCCGCGGACCACGCAGCGTCACCATGCAGCCGATCGGATAGCCTTCACGAATCTTGAAGCCAGCAATGGACTTGCGGGCCTTGGTCGTGACCGGCTTCTGACCGGCAATCTTCACCATGTCGCCGAGCGCGTTCTCGAGGACCTTCTTGTCGCCGACCGCCTCACCCACACCCATGTTGAGGGTGATCTTGGTGATGCGCGGGACTTCCATCACGGACTTGTAGCCGAACTGCTTCTGCAGATCGGGCGCGACGGTTTCCTTGTAAAACTCTTGCAAGCGAGCCATCGTTACTCCTTAGGCGTCCACCAGCTCGCCGTTCGACTTGAAGACACGGACCTTGCGGCCATCCTCAAGCGTCTTGATCCCGACACGTTCGCCTTTCTGCGACGCGGGATTGAACAGCGCAACGTTCGAAACATGGATGGCCATTTCCTTCTCGACAATGCCACCCACCTCACCCTTGAGCGGATTCGGGCGCACGTGCTTCTTCACCCGATTCACACCCTCGACCACGACGCGCTCGTCATCGACGCGGCGTAGCACGGCACCACGACGGCCACGATCCTTGCCCGTCAGCACCACCACTTCATCACCCTTGCGGATCTTGTTCATCTCAGCGACTCCTCAGAGCACTTCCGGCGCCAGCGAGACGATCTTCATGAACCGCTCGGTGCGCAGCTCGCGCGTGACGGGCCCGAAGATGCGCGTGCCGATCGGCTCGAGCTTGTTGTTCAGGAGCACGGCCGCATTGTTGTCGAACTTGACCAGCGAACCGTCGGGACGACGCACGCCCTTGGCGGTGCGAACCACCACGGCGTTATAGACGTCACCTTTCTTGACACGACCACGCGGCGCGGCATCCTTGACGGTGACCTTGATGATGTCGCCAATGCCGGCATAGCGCCGCTTGGATCCACCCAGGACCTTGATGCACATCACCGAGCGCGCGCCGGTATTGTCGGCCACACCCAGCCTGGACTGCATTTGAATCATGAATATATCTCCAACTTATCCCGCTTCGCGGACAGTCTTGGAACCCGTCAGGGTAGGATTGCCCCGAGCGAGCCCCGGAGCAAAGAGGCGAAAGTATAACAGCTTGGCACTGGGGTGCCAAGCTGTTTTTCGATTGCCGCTTACTCGCAACTCAGATGATGCGCGCCTTCTCCAGCACCTTCGCAACGCGCCAGGTCTTGGTACGCGAGATCGGACGGCATTCCTCGATCTCCACCAGGTCACCGGCCGCCGCGACGCCATCCTCGACGTGCGCGTGGTACTTCGCAGAGCGGGTGATGATCTTGCCGTAGAGCGGGTGCTTGACCCGGCTCTCGACCAGAACCGTAACCGTCTTCTGCATCTTGTCGCTCACCACGCGCCCAACCAGCGCGCGGCGAACCTTCTCGACTTGTTCGCTCATTGCTGTCCTGCCTTTTCGCGCAGGATGGTCCGAACGCGCGCGATGTCGCGACGGACCTTCCCGATCTGACTCGTGTTGCCCAGCTGCTGCGTGGCCAGCTGCATGCGCAGCGAGAACTGCGCCTTCAGCAGGTCGAGCAACTCCTGGTTCAATTCACTTGCGCTCTTGGCGCGGAGTTCACTAGCGTTCATCCTCAACCCCCTACCTGGCGGACGACGAACACCGTCTCGAGCGGCAGCTTCGCGGCGGCAAGCCGGAAAGCTTCGCGAGCGAGGGCTTCATCCACGCCATCCATTTCGTACAGGACCTTGCCCGGCTGGATCTCAGCGACCCAGTACTCGGGGTTACCCTTACCGTTACCCATACGGACCTCTGCCGGCTTACGCGAAATCGGCTTGTCCGGGAAAATGCGAATCCAGATCCGGCCGCCCCGCTTGATGTGGCGGGTCATGGCACGACGCGCGGACTCGATCTGGCGAGCGGTCAGGCGGCCGCGGCCGATCGCCTTCAGACCGTATTCGCCGAAGCTGACCTTGGCACCGCGCGTAGCCAGCCCGGTATTGCGGCCCTTCTGCTCCTTACGATACTTCCTTCTCGACGGCTGCAGCATTATTCACTCCTGCTTTCTTCTTGCCGACCCTGGCCTTCGCCGCGACGTGCGGGGCGACGACCGGGACGACCTTCACCACCGTCGTTGCGCGGCGCGCCACGACGACCGCGACGGTTGTCGGCTTCCGGCTCGGCGACGGCCGGCTGTTCGTTGCGACCGAGCATCTCGCCCTTGAACACCCACACCTTGATACCGATGATGCCGTAGGTGGTGTTGGCTTCGGAGACGCCGTAGTCGATGTTCGCGCGCAGCGTATGCAGCGGCACACGGCCTTCGCGATACCACTCGGTACGTGCGATCTCGGCGCCGTTGAGACGACCGGAACTCATGATCTTGATGCCCTGGGCACCGAGGCGCATCGCGTTCTGCATCGCACGCTTCATGGCGCGACGGAACATGATCCGCTTCTCGAGCTGCTGGGCGATCGAGTCGGCAATCAGCTTCGCGTCGGTCTCGGGCTTGCGCACTTCCTCGATATTCACGTGCACCGGCACGCCCATGATCTTTTGCAGATCACGCTTGAGCGCCTCGATGTCCTCGCCCTTCTTGCCGATCACGACCCCCGGACGCGCGCTGTACAGCGTGATGCGGGCGTTCTTGGCGGGGCGCTCGATGATGACGCGACCGACGGAGGCGTGCGCGAGCCGCTTCTTCAGGTAGTCACGGACCTTCAAGTCCTCGTGCAGCATCGTCGAGAAGTCGCGGCTCGACGCGAACCAACGCGACGACCAGTCACGCGTTACGGCGAGACGGAAGCCAGTCGGATGAATTTTCTGACCCATATCTACTCCTTACTCGCCAACCGTCACATAGACGTGGCAGGTGGGCTTGAGGATGCGGTTGCCGCGACCCTTCGCGCGCGCCGTGAAGCGCTTGAGCGTCATGCCCTCTTCCACGTGAATGGTCTTGACCTTCAGCGCGTCGATATCGGCACCATCGTTGTGCTCGGCATTCGCGATTGCGGACTCGACCACCTTGCGGATGATCTTGGCGCCCTTCTTCGGCGAAAAGGCGAGGATGCTGAGCGCCTGCTCGACGCGCTTGCCGCGGACGAGATCGGCGACCAGGCGGCCCTTCTGGGCCGAGAGGCGCACACCACGGAGAATTGCTTTGGTTTCCATGTCGCGCTCCTTATCGCTTCGCTTTCTTGCTCGCCGCGTGACCCTTGAAGGTACGCGTCAGCGCGAACTCGCCGAGCTTGTGGCCGACCATGTTCTCGGTCACATACACCGGAATGTGTTGCTTGCCGTTGTGGACCGCGATCGTCAGACCGACGAAGTCCGGCAGGACGGTGGAGCGACGCGACCAGGTCTTGATCGGCCGCTTGTCGTTGCTGCCCCGTGCCGCGTCGACCCTCTTCAGAAGGTGCGCGTCGATGAACGGGCCTTTCTTGATAGAACGTGCCATCTCTTACCCCTTAACGCTTGTGCCGACGCTGCACGATCATGTTGTCAGTGCGCTTGTTGCGCCGGGTACGATAACCCTTGCTCGGCGTACCCCACGGGCTCACCGGCTCGCGAGCCTCGCCGGTACGGCCTTCGCCGCCACCGTGCGGGTGATCCACCGGGTTCATCGCGACACCGCGAACGGTCGGGCGAATACCGCGCCAACGGTTCGCGCCGGCCTTGCCGATCTTGCGCAGGCCATGCTCTTCGTTGCCGACTTCACCGATGGTCGCCCGGCACTCGACGTGCACACGTCGAATTTCACCCGAACGCAGACGAAGCTGAGCGTAGGAACCTTCACGCGCCAGCAACTGGACCGAGGTCCCGGCGGCACGCGCAATCTGCGCACCCTTGCCCGGACTCATCTCGATGCAGTGAATCGTCGAACCGACCGGGATGTTCCGGATCGGAAGGGCGTTGCCGGCCTTGATCGGCGCTTCCGCGCCGCTCATGAGCTGGGCGCCGACCTCGACCCCACGCGGAGCGATGATGTAGCGGCGTTCGCCGTCGGCGTAGCACAGCAGTGCGAGGTTGGCTGAGCGGTTGGGGTCGTACTCGATACGCTCGACCTTCGCCACGATGCCGTCCTTGTTGCGACGAAAATCGACCAGACGATAGTGCTGTTTGTGACCGCCA
>JBFGUQ010000021.1:0-13272 GCA_041565515.1 Rhodocyclaceae bacterium
GCAGGCATCGAGGAAAGGCTCGAGGCGGTCGAGCGGCAGCGCCAGCGAGGACAGCAGCAACCATACGGCCTCGTCGAAGCTGTCGCTGACGCCATGGCCGCAGAAGATGCCTGCGCGGTTAAAACGGGTCACGGCGTGGCGCAACCAGTCGCGCACGGTGACGAGTTCGGCAAGCGGGCCGTGCTCGTGCTCGTGTTCGTGATCGTGATCGGACTCGTTGTCGTGCTGTGGGTCGTCGTGTTCGAGGTGCTCGTGTTGACTCATCGGGATTCCAGTTCTTCGCGGTTCGCGCCGGTTCAGGTGGCGAGCAGGGCTTGCAGCGTGCGTTCGTAGACGACGGAGAGGGGCTCGATCGCGTCGGTGGCGACGCACTCGTCGACCTTGTGAATCGACGCGTTAACCGGACCGAACTCGACCACTTCGTTGCAGATGTCCGCAATGAATCGCCCGTCGGAGGTGCCGCCGGTCGTCGACAGTTCGGTGCTGATCCCGAGGGCGTCGCCGATCGCACCCGACAAGGCCGCCACCAGCCTGCCGCGGCCGGTGATGAACGGCTTGCCCGACAGATGCCAGTCGATGTCGTATTCGACGCCGTGGCGGTCCAGGACCTCGCAGGTGCGCGCCTTGAGGCTCTCGGCGGTGGTCACCGAGCCGAAGCGGAAGTTGAACAGGAGCTCGCACTCGCCGGGGATGACGTTGTTCGCGCCGGTGCCGGCGTGGATGTTGGACACCTGCCAGGTCGTCGGCGGAAAGAACTCGTTGCCTTCGTCCCAGCGGATCGCCGCGAGTTCGGCCAGGGCCGGCGCGAGGCTGTGGATCGGATTGCGCGCCAGATGCGGATAGGCCACGTGGCCTTGCTGGCCCTTCACCCTCATCTTGCCGGACAGCGAACCGCGGCGCCCGTTCTTGATCATGTCGCCGAGCGTCGTCACCGAGGTCGGCTCGCCGACCACGCAGTAGTCGAGCCGCTCACCGCGTGCCGCGAGCGCTTCGACCACCTTCACCGTGCCATGGGTCGCGACCCCTTCCTCGTCCGAGGTCAGCAGCAGGGCAATGCTGCCGGCGTGGCGGGGATGTTGGTCGACGAAGCGCTCGATGGCGGTCACGAACGCGGCAAGCGAGGATTTCATGTCGGCCGCGCCACGCCCGTAGAGCAGCCCGTCTCGCACGGTCGGTTCGAAGGGCGGGCTGTGCCAGGCCTCGAGCGGCCCTGTGGGCACGACGTCGGTGTGGCCGGCGAAGCATACGATCGGCCGCGCCTTGCCCCGTCTTGCCCACAGGTTCGACACGCCGCCGACATCGATGCGCTCGCAGGAGAAGCCGAGCGGCGCCAGCCGCGCGGCGATGAGCTCGAGGCAGCCGGAATCATCGGGCGTGACCGAGGGGCGGGCGATCAGCTCGCAGGCGAGGCTGACCGTTGGAGTGTCGGGAAGGGACATGCGTTGCCTGTCTTGGCTCGAGGTCGATTACTTGTGGTCGAGGTGCAGCGTGAATTCCTCGAACGAGGCCCCTTCGGGGTCCGTCCGGTCGAGATCCGCTGCCTTGGCGAGCTTGGCCGCCACCGCCTGGCTGTTCTGAACCTCGATCTGCGCATTGTTGATCAGCCAGTGCAGGTTGGTCGGCGAATCGGCGTTGGCCAGTGCTTCCTCGATGCTGATGATCTTTTCGCGATAGAGCCTGAACAGGTCGTGCTCGAAGGTCTGCGAGCCGGGCGTGAGGCTCTGCTCCATCGCTTCCTTGATGCCGTTGAGTTCCCCGCGCTCGATCAATTCGGCCATGTGCCTGGTGTTCATCAGCACCTCGACCGCCGGCACCCGCTTGCCATCGGGTTTGCGCACCAGGCGTTGCGACACGATCGAGCGCAGGGCCACGGAAAGATCGAGATAGAGCAGCTGCCGGTTTTCCAGCGGGAAGAAGTTAACGATGCGGTTCAGGGCGTGGTAGGCGTTGTTTGCGTGCAGGGTGGCGAGGCACAGGTGGCCGGTCTGCGAGTAGGCCAGCGCGGCCTGCATCGTGTCGCGATCGCGGATCTCGCCGATCAGGATGCAGTCCGGCGCCTGGCGCATCGCATTGCGCAGCGCCTCGGCCCAGCTGCGGGTGTCGATGCCGACCTCGCGCTGGTTCACCACCGACTTGCGGTGCTTGAACAGGTACTCGATCGGATCCTCGACCGTGAGGATATGTCCCGTCCGGTTGCGGTTGCGGTGATCGATCATCGACGCCAGCGTGGTGGACTTGCCCGAACCTGTCGCGCCCACCACCAGCACGAGTCCGCGCTTCTGCATCACCAGGTCCGACAGCGCCGGCGGCAGGCCGAGTTCCGAAATCGTCGGGATATCGCTCTGGATGAAGCGCACCACCAGGGCGACGGTGTTGCGTTGCCAGAAGATGTTGACGCGGAAGTTACCGATATCGCGTCGGCCGAAGGACAGGTTGAGCTCGCGCTCGCGTCCGAGCAGGTCGATCTGTTCCGGCGTGAGGGCCTCGTCGATCATGCGCTGGATCATGGGCGGTTCCATGACCTGCTGGTTGATCGGCATCGTGTGGCCCTGGATCTTGATGTGGATCGCGGTGCCGGCCGTGATGAAGAGGTCCGAGGCCTTTTTCTCGGCCATCAGCTGGAATAGATTGTCGAAAATCATGCTGCACGGACTCCTCTTTGATGCGGTTTACGGCGGACCCGCAAAGGTCGCGACAAGCCCGCCGTCGAATCCCGAATCAGGCGCCGCGCAGCAGGTCGTTGATGGCTGTCTTGGCCCGCGTCTGGGCGTCGACCTTCTTCACGATGACCGCGCAATACAGGCTGTACTTGCCGTCGGCCGAGGGCAGGCTGCCCGGCACCACGACTGCGCCCGACGGCACGCGGCCGTATGTCACCTCGCCCGTCTCGCGATCGTAGATCTTGGTGCTCTGGCCGATGTAGACGCCCATCGACAGCACCGCGTTCTCCTCGATGATCACGCCTTCCACGACTTCGGAGCGCGCGCCCACGAAGACGTTGTCCTCGATGATCACCGGGCCCGCCTGCACCGGTTCGAGCACGCCGCCGATGCCGACGCCGCCCGACAGGTGAACGTTCTTGCCGATCTGCGCGCAGGAACCGACCGTGGCCCAGGTGTCGACCATCGTGCCTTCATCGACGTAGGCGCCGATATTCACATAGGAGGGCATCAGCACCACGTTCCGGCCGATGAAACTGCCCTTGCGGGCGACGGCCGGCGGTACCACCCGAAAACCGCCCTCGCGGAACTGCTCCGGCGTGTAGTCGCCGAACTTCGTCGGCACCTTGTCGAAGAAGTTGAGCCCGCCCGCCTGCAGCACCTCGTTGTCGCGCAGCCGGAAGGAGATCAGCACCGCCTTCTTGATCCACTGGTTGACGGTCCAGCGACCGTCCTTCTTTTCGGCCACGCGCAGGCGGCCGGCATCCAGACCGGCGATCACTTCGGCAACCGCATCGCGCACCCGGGCCGGGGCGCCGGCGGGCGAGAGGCTGGCGCGGTTGTCGAAGGCGTCGTCGATGATTGCTTGCAGATCTTGCATTGGGGTTCTCTCAGAGTTTTTTGCAGAAGGCGATGATGCGCTCGGCGGCTTCGACGCACTCGGCCGTCTCGGCGACCAGTGCGATGCGCACGAAGCCGGCGCCCGGGTTGATGCCGCTGGATTCACGGGCGAGATAGCTGCCCGGCAGGACCGTCACATTATATTCGGCCTGCAGACGCCGGGCGAAGTCGGTGTCGGGTATCGGCGTGCGCGCCCACAGGTAGAAACCGGCGTCGGGGAGGGCGGTTTCGAGCCAGGGCGACAGCATGGGGGTGATGTGGGCGAACTTGTCTCGGTAGAGGCGACGGTTCTCGGCGACGTGCTCCTCGTCGTTCCAGGCCACGACCGATGCCGCCTGCACCGCGGGGCTCATGGCGCAGCCGTGATAGGTCCGATAGCGCAGGAAATCGCGCAGGATGTCTGCGTCCCCGGCGACGAAGCCCGAGCGCATGCCCGGTACATTGGAGCGCTTGGACAGGCTCGAGAACATCACGATGTTGCGAAAGTCGCCACGTCCGAGTCGGTGGGCCGCTTCGAGGGCGCCGATGGGTCTTGCCGCGTCGTCCAGATAGATCTCCGAGTAGCACTCGTCGGCGGCGATGACGAACTCGTGGCGGTCCGACAGGGCGAACAGCTCGCGCCATTCCCCGAGTGTCAGCACGCGGCCTGTCGGGTTGCCCGGCGAGCATACGTAGACCAGCTGGATGTCGCGCCAGTCGGCCTCGGCAACGGCGCCGAAGTCGGAGCTGAAATCGTTTTCCGGCAGGTTGTTGAGAAACAGCGGCTCGGCACCCGCGAGCAGGGCCGCGCCCTCGTAGATCTGGTAGAAGGGGTTCGGGCACAGGACCTTCGCGCGCGGACGGGTGCCGTCGATCACGCACTGACCGAAGGCGAACAGCGCCTCGCGCGTGCCGCTCACCGGGAGCACCTGCGTCGCCGCGTCGACCTTGGGCAGCGCGTAGCGGCGCTCGAGCCAGCCGGCGATCGACCCGCGTAATTCCACGGACCCGAGCGTGCTGGGGTAGCTGGACAGGCCGCCGAGATTCTCTGCCAGCGCCTGGCGGATAAAGCCCGGCGTGGGGTGCTGGGGCTCACCGATCGACAGCCTGATCGGCGCCAGGTCGGCAGGCGGCCTGACGCCGTCGAGCAGGGCGCGGAGCTTCTCGAACGGGTAGGGGTGGAGGCGGTCGAGGTTAGGATTCACTTTGGAACAAATTGCGGCCGGCACGGGGCCTGCGCAGCAGAGTTGGGAAGGGCGAAGATGTTATCATGGCGCGCCATTGCGGCGGTCCGCCCGAGCCAACGCCTCGCGAGCGGTCCAGCCGGCAACATCCTGCCTCCAGACCCTTCCGACGTGCGTCTTTCCAAGCTCAAACTCGCCGGTTTCAAGACCTTCGTCGATCCCACCTCGGTGCTGACCCCCGGCAATCTCGTCGGCGTGGTCGGACCCAATGGCTGCGGCAAGTCGAACATCATCGACGCAGTGCGCTGGGTGCTGGGGGAGACCCGCGCCTCGGCACTGCGCGGTGAATCCATGCATGACGTGATCTTCAACGGCTCGACGACCCGCAAGCCGGTCTCGCGCGCGAGCGTCGAGCTGGTGTTCGACAACAACGAGGGCAAGGCCTCCGGGCAGTGGTCGCGTTACGCCGAGATTTCGGTCAAGCGGGTCCTCGACCGCTCGGGCGATTCGAGCTACTACATCAACAACGTCCATGTCCGGCGCAAGGACGTGATCGACCTGTTTCTCGGCACGGGTCTGGGGCCGCGCGCCTACGCGATCATCGAGCAGGGCATGATCTCGCGCATCATCGAGGCCCGGCCGGAGGACATCCGCGGCTTCCTCGAGGAGGCCGCGGGTGTGACCAAGTACCGCGAGCGCCGGAAGGAGACCGAGGGGCGGCTGAGCGACGCGCGCGACAATCTCGCCCGCCTCGACGATATCCGCATGGAACTGGGCGAGCGCATCGTGCATCTCGAAGCGCAGGCCGAGGTCGCCGCGCGCTACCGCAGCCTGAGCGCCGCGCACACCACCAGGCAGCAACTGCTGTGGCTGGTCAAGCGCAACGAGGCACGCGCCGAGCACGGTCGAGTGGCGGCCGAGCTCAATGCCAGCACGGCACGCATCGAGTCGGACGCGGCGCGCCTGCAGGAACTGGAAGCGGCGGTCGAGGCCGCTCGCGAGCATCATTACGGGGCGTCCGAGGCCGTGCATACGGCGCAGAGCGACCTCTTCGCGGTCACGGCCGAGGTCAGCCGGCTCGAGGCGGAGTTGCAGCACCTGGCCGAGACGCGCAAGCGTCTCGAGTCGCGGCTCGCCCAGCTCGAAACCGAGCATCTGCACTGGGACGGCCGCCAGGTCACGCTGACCGAGGAGCGGGAGCGCTGGCAGGAACTGGCGGCAAACGCCGCGATACGGGCCGAACAGGCCGAGGCGCGGCATGCGGAGATCGCCGACCGCCTGCCCGACATCGAGTCCGCCCGTCAGGGCGCCGAGGCGACGGTGAGCGCGGCCCGGCGCGAACTCGGCGAGACCGAGCAGCAATTGCGCGTGGAAGAGGCCAACCGTGCCAGCGCCACGCGTGCGCTCGATGCGCTGCAGCAGCGTCGTGCCCGGCTCGAGGCCGAGAACGGCGCCATCCAGGGGCCGGATACCATGGCCCTGGCCGAACGCGAGGCCAGGGTGGAGGCGCTGCAGGAGGGGCTCGAGACGCTGCAGCAGGAACTTGCACGCCTGCAGGGGCGCCTGCCCGACGTGCAGGCCGCGCTGAAGTCGGCGGTGGACCACGAACGTGCGGTACAGCGGCGCCTGACCGAGCTGCGCGCGCGCCGCGATGCGCTGCTTCAGCTGCAGTCGCGGGTGCAGTCGCAGGGCAAGCTCGGCGACTGGCTGCGGCGCCACGGTCTCGAGTCGCTGACGCCGCTGTGGCGCAGCCTGCGCGTGGCCGCAGGCTGGGAGGCGGCAGTGGAAGCGGTGCTGCGCGAGCGCCTTGCGGCGCTGCTTGGTGCCGATGTCGATGCGGCGCAAGCCTCGGCCCGCTGCGTCCTCGACGAGGCGCCGCCGGAATCCCTGGCGATCGCGTTTCCGGCTGCCGAGGTGCAGCGCGGAGCAGAGCCGGCCGTCACGCCGAAGGGGGCGACGGCGCTGATCGAGCACGTCAGCGTGCTCGATCCCGCCTTCGGCCCGCTGGTGGCCGACTTCCTGCGCGACTGCTTCGCCGTCGAGCGCCTCGAAGACTGGCTGCCGCGTCGTGGCGAGCTCGAGCCCGGGATCCTGCTCGCCGGTCCGCGCGGGCAGGTGTTGTCGCGCCAGGCGCTGATCCATTTCGTGCCCGATTCGCGCACGCATGGCGTCATGGAACGCCAGCGCGAGATCGATGCGCTCGCCGGCGACCAGCAGGCGCTCGAGGGCGAGGCGCGCCTGGCCCATGACGCGCTGCTTGCGGCCGAGGGTGAAGCGGGCGAAGTGCAGGAGCGCGCGGCAAGCCTGCGGCGCGAACTCCAGGCGGCGCAGGGCCAGTTGCACGGCGAGCAGGTCGAGCTGCTCAAGCTCACGCAGGCTCGCAACCGCGCCGAGGAGCGTCGCGCCCAGCTCGCCCACGACCTGGCCGATCTCGTCCATCTCGAATCGACCGAGCGTGAACACCTCGCCCGGGCCGAACTGGAGCAGGCCAGGGCGGCGGAACTCGCCGATCTGCAGCGCAACCGGCTCGATGCCGCAATGGATGTGCTGCGCGAGCACGAGCAGGATCTGCGCGAGATGCGCACGCGCGAACAGGCGGCCGGTCGCGATCTTCAGGAGGCGCGATTCTCCGAACGCGAGTGCGCCGGCAAGCTCGAGGACATCGCCCGCAACCTGCAGCTGGCAGGTGAGCAGATCGCGCGCATCGCCGCCGAGCGCGAGGCGCGCGCCGGCGAGCTCGACGCCAGCGCCGACGGGCGCAGCCACGCCGCGCTGCAGGCGGCACTGAGCCTGCGCGCCGGCCGGGAATCCGCGCTCGCCGGGCGCCGCGACGCGCTGGAAACGGCTGCCGCCGCCCTCAAGCAGATCGAGGAGACGCGACTGCGCACCGAGCGGGACGCGGCGCCCATCCGCAACCGCGTGGCCGAGCTCCGGCTGGCGGTGCAGGCTGCCGAACTGGCTTCCAGCCAGTTCGAGGAACGTCTGGTCGAGGCCGGCGCCGACGAGGCTGCGCTTGCGCCGTTGCTCGCCGAAGAGCCGAAGGAAGCTGCGCTGCAGCGGGAGATCGCCCGCCTGGGGCGCGAGATCGCCGATCTCGGCGCGGTCAATCTGGCCGCGCTGGACGAGTTGCGCACCGCGGTCGAACGCAAGGGCTATCTCGACGCCCAGACCGAAGACCTGCTGCAGGCGATCACCACCCTGGAGGATGCGATCCGGCGAATCGATCGCGAGACGCGGGAGCAGCTGCAGGAGACTTACAATACGGTCAATCGGCAGTTCGGCACGCTGTTTCCGCAGCTCTTCGGCGGCGGCCGGGCGGAGCTGGTGCTAACCGGCGACGAGATCCTCGACGCCGGCATCCAGATCGTCGCCCAGCCGCCGGGCAAGAAGAATGCGTCCATCCACCTGCTGTCGGGAGGCGAGAAGGCGTTGACCGCGATTGCGCTGGTGTTCGCGATGTTCCAGCTCAATCCGGCGCCGTTCTGCATGCTTGACGAGGTCGATGCACCGCTGGACGATACCAACACCGAGCGCTACGCGAAGCTGGTCAAACGCATGTCATCGCAGACGCAGTTCATCTTCATCAGCCACAGCAAGATCACGATGGAGTTCGCGCAGCAACTGGTGGGCGTGACGATGCAGGAGCAGGGTGTGTCGAGGGTGGTTGAAGTGGATATCGAGGAAGCGCTGCGCATGGCCGAACCGGCCGCGGCGTGACTTACAGGAAGGAACCCGGAAGAACAAATGGATAGCGAACTGCAAATTGCACTGATCGGTGCCGGCATCGCCGCCGTCGTGCTGATCGTCGGCTACAACAAGTGGCAGGAACGCAAGCATCGCCGCCAGGCCGAGCAGGCCTTCAAGTCCGAGCATCGCGACGTCCTGCTCGAGCCGCGTGCCGGCGAGGGCCTCGAGGGCGGTGAGCGCGGGTCGTCGACGCCGCGTGAGCGCGCGGCGCAGCGTGAGCCGTCCGAACGCGTCGAGCCTGGTTTCGGCGCAGGCGAGCCGGCGCGCCCGTTCCGCGAAACGCCCGTCAAGCGCAGCGAGCCGGACATCCCCGAGTTGCTCGATGCGCGCGCCGATTGCGTCATCCGCCTCGAGGCGATCGAACCGCTGGACGTGCAGCGCGTCTGGAAGGCGCAGCAGCAGCAGCTGTCGGGTCTGTCGAAACCGGTTCGCTGGTTCGGCTTCAACGACGCCGACAACCTGTGGCATCCGCTCGGCGCCAATAGCGCGGGTGCGTTTCACTGGTTCTGCGCGGCACTGCAGCTGGTCGACCGTCATGGTGCAATCGGCGAGACCGATTTCATGCGCTTCTCCGGCGGCGTGCAGCGTGTTGCCGACCTCGTGGTTGCTCTGCCGCCGGCGCTGCCCGCGCGCGGCGAAACCCTCGGGCGGGCGAACGAGCTCGATCGCTTCTGCGCCGACGTGGACGTGCAGATCGGTGTCAACATCATCGCGAACGCCAAGCAGTTCGAAGGCGGCCAGATCATGCAGCTGGCCGAGGCGCACGGCATGGTCCTGGCCGGCGATGGTTGCTTCCATGCGCGTGATGCCGAAGGCAATACCGTATTCACGCTGGCCAATGTCGAGCCCGACCTGTTCGCGGCCGAAACCGCGAGCGGCGTGGTCACGAGTGCGTTGACGCTCGTCATCGATGTGCCCCGCGTGGCCGACGGCGTGGCCGCTTTCGACCGCCTGATGCGCACCGCGACCGATTTTGCCGACAAGCTGCAGGGCAGCATCGTCGACGACAACCGCGCGCCCTTCGGCGACGAGGCCGCCGACATGATCCGCAGCCAGATCACCCAGTTCCAGGAGCGCATGGCGAGCCACGACATCCCCGCCGGCAGTGCGCTGGCAAACCGCCTGTTCGCCGTTTGATGGCCCCCCCTGAAGTGCACGACGAGCGAGCCGCAGCGGCGCGCGTCGCGGCCTTGCGCGCCGAAATCGCGCGCCACGACCATGCCTACTACGTACTCGACGCGCCCACGGTTCCGGATGCCGAGTATGACCGCCTGTTCCGCGAGCTCGAAGCGCTCGAGCAGGCCTGGCCGGCGCTGAGGACGGCCGACTCGCCGACCCGGCGCGTCGGCGGCGCGCCGCTTGCGCAGTTCGTGCCGGTGCGCCACCGGCTGCCGATGCTGTCGATCCGTACCGAAACGGACACCAGCGCGGCGGGCGCGATTGCCTTCGACGCCCGCATCCGTCGCGAGCTGGGGCTGAAGGAGGACGACGCGGCGATCGAGTACGCCGGCGAGCTCAAGTTCGACGGGCTGGCGATCAACCTGCGCTACGAGGACGGGGTCCTGGTGCAGGCGGCGACCCGCGGCGACGGCGAAACCGGCGAGGACGTGACGCAGAACATCCGCACGCTGCGCGCGATCGCCCTGCGCCTCGCGGGTGAGGCGCCCGCGGTATTGGAGGTGCGCGGCGAGGTGTACCTGCGCCGCGACGACTTCGAGCGCATGAATGCGCGTCAGATCGAGAGCGGCGGCAAGATCTTCGTCAATCCGCGCAACGCCGCGGCGGGCAGCATCCGCCAGCTCGACCCGGCGATCGCTGCGCGCCGGCCGCTGTCCTTCTTCGCCTATGGCCTGGGCGAGACCGAGGGCTGGACCATGCCGGCGACCCACGCCGGCGTGCTGGACGCCATCGAGGCGTTCGGCCTGCCGGTGTGCGAGCACCGCGCGGTGCTGCGTGGCGCGCAGGAGCTGGCCGCCTTCCACGCCCGGATCGCGGCCTTGCGCGAAGAGCTCCCGTTCGATATCGACGGCGTCGTCTACAAGGTCAATTCCCTCGAGCTGCAGCGGCGTCTCGGCTTCGTCACCCGCGAGCCGCGCTGGGCGGTGGCGCACAAGTACCCGGCGCAGGAGGCGGTGACGCTGCTGCGCGACATCGAGGTCCAGGTCGGGCGGACCGGTGCGATCACGCCGGTTGCACGTCTCGAACCGGTCTTCGTCGGTGGCGTCACCGTGACCAATGCCACGCTACACAACCAGGCCGAGATCGACCGCAAGGACGTGCGCATCGGCGACTGGGTCATCGTGCGTCGCGCAGGCGACGTCATTCCCGAAGTCGTCGCCCCGGTGGTCGAGCGCCGGCAGGGAGACTTGCCGCGTTTCGACCTGCTGAAGCGCTTTCCCGCCTGCCCGGTGTGCGGCTCGCATGTGGTGCGCGGCGAGGACGAGGTGGTCGCCCGGTGCACCGGCGGCCTGTTCTGCCCGGCCCAGCGCAAGCAGGCCTTGCTGCACTTCGCCGGACGGCGTGCGATGGACATCGAAGGCCTGGGCGAAAAGCTGGTGGAGCAACTCGTCGACGCCGCCATCGTCAAGACGCCGGTCGATCTCTATCGACTCGGCGTGCTCGCGCTCGCGAACCTCGAACGCATGGGCGAGAAGTCGGCGCGAAACCTGCTCGCAGCGATCGACAAGAGCCGCGAGACGACGCTGGCAAGATTCATCTTCGCGCTCGGCATTCGCAATGTCGGCGAAGCCACTGCGCGCGACCTGGCACGTCATTTCGGCGGCCTCGATGCCTTGATGGCGGCCGACGAGGCCGCGCTGCAACAGGTACCCGACGTCGGGCCGATCGTTGCCGCTTCCATCCTTGCCTTCTTCGCCGAGCCGCACAACTGCGAGGTCATCGAGCAGTTGCGGGCGGCGGGTGTGCACTGGGAAGAGGGCGAGCCGGCAGGCCTGGTCGCCGGCCCCGCATCGGGCAGGACCTTCGTGCTCACCGGGACGCTGCCGACGCTGTCGCGTGACGAAGCCAGGGCGCTGATCGAGGCGCATGGCGGCAAGGTGACCGGCTCGGTATCGAAAAAGACGGATTACGTCGTGGCCGGCGAAGACGCCGGCTCGAAGCTCGACAAGGCGGTCGCGCTCGGCGTGACGGTCGTGGACGAGAGCGGCCTGCACGAGCTGCTCCAGCCAGGTCCTGGACGACGCGCCTCCGAATCCTCCATCAACCCATCAGCCCCGGAGTGAATCGAACATGAAGAAAATCACCAAGGCAGTCTTCCCGGTCGCCGGCATGGGCACGCGCTTCCTGCCCGCCACCAAGGCGAGCCCGAAGGAAATGCTGCCCATCGTGGACAAGCCCTTGATCCAGTACGCGGTCGAGGAGGCGGTGGCTGCCGGCATCACGGACATGATCTTCATCACCGGCCGCACGAAGCGCTCGATCGAGGACCACTTCGACAAGGCCTACGAACTCGAGACCGAACTCGAGGCCCGCGGCAAGAAGGAACTGCTGGAGATCGTCCGCAAGACGGTGCCCAAAGGCGTCAACTGCATCTACATCCGCCAATCCGAGGCGCTCGGGCTCGGCCATGCGGTGCTGTGCGCCAGCCACGTCGTCAGCGACGAGGCCTTCGCGGTGATCCTTGCCGACGACCTGCTCGACAACCACGGCGCCGAGCCGATCATGAAGCAGATGGCCGGCGTGTTCAATTACCACCGCTGCTCGGTGCTCGGCACGATGAACGTGCCACGCGAGGAAACCCGCCAGTACGGCATCGTCAGCACCGACAGCCAGAGCGGCGATGTGCAGCGCGTGACCGGCATCGTCGAGAAGCCGAAGCCCGAAGACGCACCGACGACGCAGGCGGTGGTCGGCCGCTACATCCTCACGCCGCGCATCTTCGATCATATCCGCGCCCTCAAGCCCGGCGCCGGCGGCGAGTACCAGCTCACCGACGCGATCGCCTCGCTGCTGAAGGAAGAGGCGGTGCTGTCCTACCAGTTCCAGGGCGTGCGCTACGACTGCGGCTCCAAGCTGGGCTATCTCAAGGCCACCGTCGAGCTCGGCATCCGCCACCACGAGGCCGGTCCCGAGTTCGCCGCCTATCTTGCGCAGCGTTTCGGCGCCGAAGGGGCGGGCAAGAAGAAGGACAAGTAGGACAAGTGATCCGGCGCGGGGAGGGCAGCGCGAGCTGTCCGCCCGTCGCGGGTCCGAAATGCACTGGAAGGCGCCGAATTCATCGGCGCCTTTTTTCCTGGCGAGACAGCGCGTTCGTCCGTCGCCGTGATCGTGCGGCGCCACACCGGTGAGCTTGTCGCCTCGTCGCTCGCCCGCTCCGCCCGATGGGCGTATCGTCGATCCATGTGTCCGTCAAGAGGAGCGCTGCAATGACTGACCTGTTCGACAACCCGATGGGCCTGATGGGCTTCGAGTTCGTGGAATTCGCCTCTCCGACCCCCAACGTCCTCGAACCGGTGTTCGAGATGCTCGGCTTCACCCTCGTCGCCCGCCACCGGTCCAAGAACGTGTCCCTCTACCGCCAGGGCGGCATCAACTTCATCATCAACCACGAACCGCGCAGCCTCGCCGCCTATTTCGCCGCCGAGCACGGCCCCTCGGCCTGCGGCATGGGCTTCCGGGTTAAGGACTCGAAGCTCGCCTACGCGCGTGCGCTCGAACTCGGCGCGCAGCCGGTGGAGATCCCGACCGGGCCGATGGAGCTGCGCCTGCCGGCGATCAAGGGTATCGGCGGGGCGCCGCTCTACCTCATCGACCGCTTCGAGGACGGCGGCTCGATCTATGAC
>JBFGUQ010000022.1:0-13023 GCA_041565515.1 Rhodocyclaceae bacterium
GCCGATTGCCCGCCACGACAGGCTGCACGGACCGATCGACCGCACGCATCTGCCATCATGCCGCGACGACCGGAGCTATCATTGGCGACCGGAACCTCTCTTGCGCAGACCATGCCCTCCATCGCCATTGCCAAGCGCCTGCCAGCCCGGAATCGCCCCTCCCGAGCCCACCGCATCCGGTGCACCGGGACCGGTCGGCGTGCGCGCGGCCGGGAACGAATGGCCGGCGCCGGCAAGACACTCGCCCAATGAGCGTTCAGCTGGCCGAACTGCGCCGCTGCCCGACCTGCAACCGCTGGGGCGGCGAGCGCAGGCTGGGCGAGGACGGCAACTCGGTCGAACTCGACCCGGCGAACAACCGCGGCCCATGCTGCGAGGGGCCCTGGCACGGCTCGATGCGCGGACCGCGCAATGCCTGCGGACAATGGCTGCAGTGGGTGCGGATCGAGCCCGTCGACCACCCGCCCGCTTGAAGGCGGGCGTTCCCCGCCCTTTCACTCCTCCAGATCGGCGTCGCGCTCGACGGCCTCGGTCGCGACGGCCCCTGCCACGGCAGCCTCTGCGGCGGCCGCGAGCATGCCGGCACGCGTCGCCGGGGTCTCCAGGCTGATCCGGCCGAGCGCGCCGCTGCGATAGTCGAGCAGCAGGATCTGGGCCGCCTTCTCGAGGTCGAGCCCGCCTCCCTTGACCAGGCAGCCGCGGCGCCGCGCTACCGCCTCGACCAGGCCGGGGCCGTCCAGCGTCGCCGGGTCGAGCCTGTAGCGCGCTGCCAGCAGCGCCGGATAGCGGGCGAGCAGGATCGTGCCGAGAAACGCCGCCACCTCCTCGTCGATCACCGCGTTGCGGCCGATGGCGTGGCTCGCTGCCAGCATGTAGCCATCGGCGTCGTGGTCGATCTTGGGCCACATCATCCCGGGCGTGTCGGTCAGCGTCATCCCCGGGCCGAGGTCGAGCGTCTGCTGATGCTTGGTCACTGCCGGCTCGTCGCCGACCTTGGCCACCTTGCGCTTGAGCAAGGCGTTCATCAGCGTGGACTTGCCCACGTTCGGGATGCCCATGATCATCATCCGCAAGGGCTTCGTGCCGTCGTCGCGATGCGGCGCCAATTGCCCGCACAGGGCCGGAATACGTGCCACCTCTGACGGCTTCTTGGCCGAGATCGCCACCGCCTTCACCCCGGGCTGGGCATTGTAGAAGTCCATCCACGCGCGCGTGGCCTCGGGATCGGCAAGATCCGACTTGTTCAGCAGCTTGAGACAGGGGCGGTTCCGGAATCGACGCAATTCCCCGATCATCGGGTTGCTGCTGGCCTCGGGCAGGCGGGCATCGGTGACCTCGATGACGACGTCGATTGCCGCCATGGCCTCGGCCGCCTTCTTGCGCGCCGAGGCCATGTGGCCGGGAAACCACTGGATGGGCATGTCGGATCCAACACTCTCGAATAATCGCGCATTATCCCATCGACGCCTTCGTTCGGCGCAGCCTCTCGCGGCGCAATGCAGCCGCTCGCCCCCGGGCGGCGGGCATTCACGGTCCTCGACTTTTTCGCGCAGCGGCAAAATTTCCCCTCACACCGCGGAAACCGTGTATTGTGACGTTCGCAGTCGATTCAAGCATTGGTTGTTCTGGTGGTTCCCCCAGCGTCTTCGTACCCCGAATGCGTGTCGGTCTGATTCCTCCTGATTACGTTTCTTGATCGTTCCTGCACTCCCGGGCGCAAGCCCACATTTTCTTGTTTTATGGAACGCAAATGAGCACTCAAACCGGTACCGTCAAGTGGTTCAACGACGCCAAGGGCTTCGGCTTCATTACCCCCGAAAATGGCGGTGACGACCTGTTCGCCCACTTCAGCGAGATCCAGTCGAAGGGCTTCAAGAGCCTGGCTGAGAATCAGCGCGTGGAATTCGAAGTGAAGAACGGCCCCAAGGGCCTGCAGGCGGCCAACATCCGCCCGCTGTAATCAGCTCCTTCAGCTGATTCATCAGAACGCGGCCTTGTGCCGCGTTTTTGTTTTTCGGCGGCCGCTGGCCGCATTTTTGTTCATGGCGCTGCATCGCCCATAATTCGGGTGTTCATCCCCCGCCGATGCAGCCCTGCCGCCCACGGCCCGCCCCCCATTCTGCAGACCCACTCCCGATGACCGACTCCATCACCCGTTTCGACGAACTCCACCTGCCCGCGCCGCTGCTGTCCGCGCTGGCCGAGGTCGGCTACGAAACCCCGTCGCCGATCCAGGCCGCCTGCATTCCGCACCTGCTCGCCGGCCGCGACCTGCTCGGCGAAGCCCAGACCGGCACCGGCAAGACGGCCGCATTCGCGCTGCCGATGCTGGCGCGGCTCGATCTGGCCGACCGCAATCCGCAGGTGCTGGTGCTGACACCGACGCGCGAACTGGCCATCCAGGTGGCGGAGGCCTTCGCCAAGTACGCCCACCACCTCAAGGACTTTCACGTCCTGCCGGTCTATGGTGGCCAGAGCATGGTGGTACAGCTGCGCCAGCTCGCGCGCGGCGCGCACGTCATCGTCGGCACGCCTGGACGGGTGATGGACCACCTCGAGCGCGGCAGCCTGAAGCTCGACGCACTCAAGGCCATCGTCCTCGACGAAGCGGACGAGATGCTGCGCATGGGCTTCATCGACGACGTCGAATGGATCCTCGATCACACGCCGGAGACGCGCCAGACCGCACTGTTCTCCGCGACCATGCCGAACCTCATCCGCGACGTCGCCCACCGTCACCTGCGCGAGCCGGAAGAAGTGAAGATCCGCGCCACCACCAGCACGGTGGCCAAGATCAGCCAGCGCTACTGGCTGGTGCGCGGGGTGGACAAGCTCGATGCCCTGACCCGCATCCTCGACGCCGAGGAGAGCTTCGACGCCGCGCTCGTGTTCGTGCGCACCAAGATCGCCACCGAGGAACTCGCCGACAAGCTGGCCGCACGCGGCTACGCCGCCGCCGCGCTCAACGGCGACATGACCCAGGGCCTGCGCGAGCGCGTCATCGAGCAGCTCAAGAGCGGCGCGCTCGACATCGTCGTCGCCACCGACGTGGCCGCGCGCGGTATCGACGTGCCGCGCGTGAGCCACGTCATCAACTACGACATCCCCTACGACACCGAAGCCTATGTGCACCGCATAGGCCGTACCGGTCGCGCCGGGCGCGAGGGTTCGGCGATCCTGTTCGTGGCGCCGCGCGAGACGCGCATGCTTAAGACGATCGAGCGCGCCACACGCCAACCGATCACACCGATCGCGCTGCCGAGCAGCGAGGAAGTGTCGAACCTGCGCGTGGCGCAGTTCAAGCGCCTGGTGGTCGATACCGTGGGCAGCGAGGACCTCGGCTTCTTCATGGACGTCGTCAATGGGCTCGCGGAAGAAAACGAGATCCACGTGCACGAGATCGCCGCCGCGCTGGCCTATCTCGCGCAGCGCGAACGCCCGCTCCAGATCGAGGAGTCGGGTCGCGGCTGGGAGGTCGCGACCACGCCGACCATCGCCGGCGGCCGCCCTCCGCGCGAGGAGCACTTCACCACCGGCGCTGCACGCGAGCGCGCTCCGCGCCCGAACCGTGACGAGATCCTCGCCCGCCGTCGCGCCTTCGCCGACGGCGCGCTGGTGCGCTATCGCATCGAGGTGGGCCGCAACCAGGGCGCGAGCCCCAAGGAGATCGTCGGTGCGATCGCCAACGAGGGCGGCATCGAAGGCAAGTACATCGGCCAGATCCACCTCTTCAACGATTTCAGCACGGTGGAGCTGCCCGCCAACCTGCCCGACGACCTGCTCGGCCTGCTCAAGCGCACCCGCGTGCGCCAATGCGCGCTCAACATTCGGCCCCTCACCGACGCCGAGGCCGCGGCGACGCCGGAGCGCCGGCGCCCGCCGCGCGACGACCGGCCGCCGCGCGGGGCCGGCGAAGAGCGCCCCGGGCCCAAGCCGTGGGCCGGCAAGCCCACGGGCAGCTACGGCAAGCCCGGCGGCGGCCAGGGCAAGCCCGCTGGCAGCTACGGCAAACCAGGTGGCTTCGGCAGCCCGCGCAAGGACGAGCGCGCACCTTTCTCGGCTGGCAAGCCGAAGAAGCGCCGGGACGCCTGAGCGCTCATGCCGCAGCCGGCCGCCGCGGAAGCGCCCTTCGCCCGCCTCACGCCCGACGCGGTGCTCGACGCGGTCGAGAGCACCGGCCTGCGACCGGACGGCCGCCAGCTCGCGCTCAACAGCTACGAGAACCGCGTCTACCAGGTCGGCATCGACGACGGTCCGATGCAGGTGGTGAAGTTCTACCGTCCGGAGCGATGGAGCGACGCGGCAATCCTCGAAGAGCATGCCTTCACGGCCGAACTGGCCGAACGCGAGATCCCGGTGGCTGCGCCGCTCGTGCTCCGCGGGCGCACACTGCACCATTTCGGCGCACTGCGTTTCGCCGTCTTCCCGCGCCTGAGCGGACGTGCCCCGGAGTTGTCCGACCGTGGGACGCTGGAATGGCTGGGCCGCTTCATCGGTCGCATTCACGCGGTCGGCGCGACGCGAAAGTTCGCCGCGCGGCCGCCGCTCGATCTCGCGGCATTCGGCGAGGAGCCGCGCGACTGGCTGCTGGCCCACGATTTCATTCCGGCCGATCTGCTCCCGGCCTGGCGCAGCACCGCGGACCAGGCCCTCGACGGCGTGCGCCGGGCCTTCGAGCGCGCCGGCAGCTTCAGGCCGATCCGCCTGCACGGCGACTGCCACATGGGCAACGTCCTGTGGCTGCCCGCCGGGCGGGACGGCAGCGGCGGCCCGCAGTTCGTTGATTTCGACGACGCGCGCATGGGCCCGGCGGTGCAGGACCTGTGGATGCTGCTGTCGGGCGAGCGCGACGAGCAGGCGAACCAGCTTGCCGACATCCTCGCCGGCTACGAGGACTTCATGGCTTTCTCGCCGCGCCAGCTGCATCTGGTCGAGGCCCTGCGCACCCTGCGCCTGATTCACTACTCGGCATGGATCGCGCGGCGCTGGAACGATCCGGCCTTCCCGGCGGCCTTTCCCTGGTTCGACACCCAGCGCTACTGGCAGGATCGCGTGCTCGAGCTGCGCGAGCAGATCGCCCTGATGGACGAAGCCCCGCTGTGGGCGCTGTGAGCGGCGCTCAGCCCCGGCGCGCTGCCCTGACCGAGGCGCAGAACGCGATGGCGTCCGGCAGGAACTGGAGAAAATCGGCCTCGAAACCGGCGTAGTCGCGCGACAATTCCTCACCTGCGCCGCCGAGCGAATTGGGCTGCCGCAGACGCAGCACCGCCATGCGATCGAGCGCCCGCGCAACCTGCGCCACGTCGGCGTAGGCGGCCATCCAGTCGTCCGCGGCCATGCGCGCGAGCACCGGCAGGAAGGCCTCGGGCAGCGGACCGGGATCGCGCTCGATGATGGCGTAGGTCTGGGCGGTGAATTCGTGCAGGGCCTGATCGCTGAATCGTGCCCAGTGGCGCGCCAGGAAATGATCGTAGAACAAGTCGACCATGATGCCGCTCACCCGCCTGCGCTCCGCGCTCACGCGCGCGCGGCTGCGAAGGAATGCGGGGTGCCTGTCGGCGAAGCTGTCGACCCGCCGATGCAGCATGACGCCATCGGCGAGCGCCGCCGACAAGCCTGCGGGCAGCGGGTCCAGCCGACCCTTGACGAAATCGCCGATGACCCCGCCGACACGGTCGGAAGCGAGAGGACCGGCGAGGAAGGCGTGGGCGAGGTAGTTCATGCCGACACGCCCCTCTTCAAGCCCGATCCGGCCCCATCAGGCTGCGCGCCTCGACCTGCACCGAGTCGCGACCGTTGGTGACCCATGCATGGCCGTCCTGAATCGTCACCTGCAGCCGCATCGTGCGCTCGGCAAGCCTCGCGAGCTCGGCGGTGGCCTCGCGCGCCAGCTCGATCACCTGCAGGGTCGGTTGGCGGGCGAGCTTGTTGCGGACGCCGTTCCACCACACATCGGCGGCGCGGCCGTAGGTGACGACGACGACCTCGGCCGACCGTCCGCAGGCCTTGCGTATCCACTTCTCGTCCGGCTGGCCGACGTCTATCCAGCGCTCGACCGCGCCGGTAAGGTCGCGCTGCCACAGGTCCGGCTCGTCATCGACGCACAAGCCCTTGCCGAAGCCGAGCGCCGGGTCGGCGAACAGGGCGAACGCGAAGAGGCGCACCATCATGCGCTCGTCGGTCTCGGAAGGGTGCCGGGCCAGCGTCAGGTTGTAGTCGGCATAGTGGGCTCGGTCCATGTCGGCGATCTGGATCTCGGCCTTGAAGATTGTCGCCTTGAGCGCCATCAGTGGATCTGCTCCGGCGGACGCCTGGCCTGCGGCCAGGCGACGACCGCGCGCGCCGCATGCGACATCACCAGGTCACGCTGTGCCTTCGGCAGCTCGCGCGCCAGCGCCGCGAACAGTGCCTGAGTCGCCTCCTGCGCCACCCCCTCGGCGGCGAGGCCATCGGCGAGGCAGCGGATCTGGATGAAGGCGAGCGCGTCGGCCACCAGGCGCCAGCCAAGGTCGGGCATGTCGCGCGCGAGCGCCAGCAACTGGCCACCGAGCAGCCCAGCCAGGCGCAGGGCCTCGTCACGCGTCTCGGTGGCGATCGCCGAATGCCACAGGGCCACGTGGATGCCACGGCGCAGCTCGACCTTGAAGTCGATCGCGTTTTCCTGCGCCGCAGAGATCGCCTCGAACTGCTGCAGGAAGCGCGACTCCGTCGCGGCATCCAGTTGCGTTCGCAGGCCGCCGATGAGCTCGGTCAGGCCGGGGATGGCGACCAGGCCGAAAGCCTGGGTCCAGACCAGCCCCCACTGATCCATTCCCGTCAGCAGCAGGGCCAGGCGCAATGCACGGGCATCCTCGCTCGCCCCCGCCCCTGCCCAGTCCGACAGATCCTTTCGCAGCTGGCCGACGCCATGCTGGCGGGCAGCCTCGGTCTCGCCGACGCTGAGCCGGAATACGCGCGCGAAGGATTCCTGCGCCATGCGCGCGGCCATGCGCTGGGCTTCGGCATCGACAATGGACGCGAGCGGGTCGACGGGGAGGACGGATTCGGCAGCGGTCATCGGGAAAATCTGTATGAGGGGGCCCATTGTGCCGAGCGCAGCGCGGTGAAGCAATGCGACGCACCGCGAGACGGCGCGCGCGGCCACCCCGGGCCGGCTGGCGACCGGACGGTCCGGGGGCGGATCAGGCGATGGTTCGCGCCCAGAATGAGGATGTGCGCGGCACCGCGCGATCGAGCGCGCCCTCGCGGAATCGGCGCAGCATGCGGCGCAAGGCCTCTGCATCTTCCTCGGTGAAGCCGCGCTTGAAGTCGGTCAGCACCAGGCGCGAGCGTGTGAGCCAGTTGCCGGGCGCGTCATCGACCGCGCACCAGGCGACTGCTTCGACATTCGCCTCGTGCTGCGCCAGCCACAGCATCGCCTCGCGCTCGCGCAGGCCGTGCAGTTCGGAACCATGCCTGGGCAGCATGTGAGGCGTCGCGCCGACAATTCGTGGTCGGATGTCCTCGGCGAAGCGGGCGATCAGATTGCTCAGCGAGAACAGCGTGCGCCAGTCCGACGCAATGACGACACGCGCTTCGGAGAACTCCCTGAGCACGGACTCGATCAGCGGCAGGCAGCGGAAATCCTCGACCTCGCCCCAGGGATGGGTGACGCCGTCGAAATCGATGAAGATGTATGTGTTTCGTGTCATTCGGGGGTCGCGCTCGGCGAGAACGCCGGCTGCACTCCTTTATTCATGTTGCAGTGCGCAATATAGTGGATGATGACACATGGACCCGAGGCACCTTCCAACTGGTCCGTCAGATGTCCAAGCGTGCGCGAAGAAGCGCGATTTTGTTGCACCACAGCAACACAATGCCATTACAGGGAGCCCCATGACCCCGATCATCAACCTCGCAGGCAAGATCGGCCTCATCACCGGCATCGCCAACGAGAAGTCCATTTCCACAGGTGTCGCCGAAGCGTGTGCCCGGGCCGGCGCCAGGCTCGTCGTCACGTACCAGAACGAAAGAACGCGCCCCTTCATCGAGCCGGTGGTCCGTCGCCTGGGCGTCGAGGACGTGTTCCTGCTCGACGTCACCCGACCGGAAACCATCGACGCCTTGTTCGCCGAGATCGACGCCCGCCATGGCAAGCTCGACTTCGCGATCCACAGCATGGCCTTCGCCAAGCGCGACGACCTGCATGGCCGCGTGGTCGATACCTCTGCGGACGGTTTCGCGCTGGCGATGGACGTATCGACGCACTCCTTCGTGCGCCTGGCCGCCAAGGCCGAACCGCTGATGATCAAGGCCGGGGGCGGCGCGCTGGTGACGATGACCTATCTCGGCTCGGAGAAGGTCATCCCCAACTACGGCGTGATGGGCCTGTGCAAGGCGGCCCTCGAAGCCGCAACCCGTTACCTCGCCGCCGAACTCGGCCGCAGCAGGATCCGCGTCAATGCCGTGTCACCCGGCCCGCTGATGACGCGGGCGGCCTCCGGCATTGCCGGTTTCGACGGCCTGATGGCGGCGGCGGTGGAGCGTTCGCCGATGCACAGCCTGGTCACCCCCGAAGATGTCGGCGCCCTTACCGCCTTCCTCGTCTCCGACGCCGGGCGCCTGATCTCCGGAGGCGTGCATTTCGTCGACGCGGGCTATAACATCATGGCATAGCACGGACAGGGAGGCTGCCATGATCGATCTGCTTGCCGCGCGGGCGAGACTTGGACGGGCATCCATCCTGCTGCCCGACGCGGTGCCCGCGCATCCCTTGCTCGATGGCCGGGCGGAGATCGGGCGCGGCGAATACTCGATCGTGCTCGACAAGGGCGATGGCGAGCGCGTCTTCAAGCTCCTCAGCTCGCCTGCCGACTATTTCCTGTACACCGCGGACGATCGCCCGCGCGGCATGCACTTCCCCGTCACTCACGCCGACCACGGCATCGTCGGTCGGGCCCTCTCGGGCTACCCCTTGCATCTGCTCGAGATGGAACGCCTGTACCCGCTGGCCGAAGGCTCGCGTGCGGCCGAACTGGCGATGCGCGTGATCGAATCGTACTGGACGGCCTGCGAGCAATGGAGCCGGCTCGGCCGCGACATGGGCCGGATCGCGCTCCATCAGCTGGCGACCCACCCCCCCGAGCTGGAGGGCGCCGAGGGCGAAGGCCTGCACCATGCCCTCAGGGCCCTGTCCGACTTCGTCGACGCCTACCAGGTCCTGCCGGACATCCTCAACGCCGACAACCTCATGATGCGCCGGGATGGCACGCTGGTCCTGGCCGACCCGGTGTTCATCGCCTGAGCACCTGCCGCGCCCGGTGCCGCCGATCCGCGTATCATCGATTCATCTGCAGTGCGCATCCAGCGTTCGGGAACGGCCATGAACACGCACCCTCACGACCACGACCACGACGACCATGATCCCGCCGCGCGGCATCCGGCGGCGGCCGGCATCAAGCGCAGCGGCCCGTTCGACGCTGCTGCGTTCGAGCGGGCGGTCGGAGATCTCCTGCAGGCCTGCGGGATCGCGCCCGACGCGGCGCACATGGGGCGGACCGCTCAGCGCGTGCGCGAGTTGTGGCAGAAACGCCTTCTCGGCGGCTACGACCTCGACCCGGCCGAGGTGCTCGGCGACGGCTTCGACGACGAGCGACGCGACATGGTGGTGGTGCGCGGCATTGCGGTCCATGGCGTGTGCCCGCACCACCTCGTGCCCTTCCGCGGTGTGGCGCACGTCGCCTACCTGCCCGGCGGGCGCCTGCACGGTTTCGGCCGCATCGCCCGGCTGGTCGATGCGATCGGCCACCGCTTCACCTATCAGGAATGGATGACGCGCGACATCGCCGACGCGCTCATGACTCACGGCAAGGCCGCGGGGGCGGCCTGCGTCATCGAGGCCGAGCAGCTCTGCCTGCTGCTCGGTGAAGATCGCCGCGGCGACGAACGCGTCGTCACCCAGGCGTTTGCGGGGGAGTTCGAGGGCTCTGCCCAGGCACGCAACGAGTTCCTGCGCGCGATCGACAGCCGCCGCGGCTGAGCGTCGGTGGAGCCCGGCGCGCCTCAGTGCAGGCCGACGACCTTGGGCCGGTGCGCGGCCATGTCGAGCAGCACCACGTCGCGGCCCTGCATGACGATCGCCCCGCGGTAGCGGTCGTCGCCGCGCACCGAGTATTCGAAGTCGAATGCGCGACGCAGCACGACGTGCCCCTGGTCGTTTCGCGCCAGGCGGATTGCGCGGCCTACCACCGTCTCGTCCAGGAACTGCAGGCCTTCGCGCTGGCAGGCGCGGCGCGCAGCGTCCACACCCGCTTCGCGCGCCTTCAGGCTGTCGAACCAGAACCACGCGACGGCGCCGAGCAGCAACAGCGCCAGGAGCTCGGCGAGTGACATCGGTCAGCGCCGCATCAGGGCAGCATCATGCCGCGGATGGTGAAGAAGAGCAGTGCGGCCATCAGCCCCGAGGCCGGCACCGTGATGACCCAGGCCGCGGCGATGCGCATCAGCTGCGAGCGCTTCACCAGCTCGCGGCGGTACACCTTGCGCAGCCCCTTGCGCTCGTCCTTGGAGAAATGGGCGGGATCCTCGCTCTTCTTGGCCCGCAGCTTGAGATCGCGCAGCATTTCTC
This sequence comes from Rhodocyclaceae bacterium, assembly GCA_041565515.1. Classification (GTDB taxonomy): domain Bacteria; phylum Pseudomonadota; class Gammaproteobacteria; order Burkholderiales; family Rhodocyclaceae; genus Thauera. Next base: position 10,607 of record JBFGUQ010000022.1, read on the forward strand.
CCTTGCCCTCGATCGAGGCCTGCTCGAAACGGGCCATGAAGCTCGCGATCGCCGCCTGGTCGTCCTCCGGGTGGTGCGCCTTGATCTCGGAGACCATGCGGTCGTAATTGCTCTTGAGATACTCGCGCAGGAAGCCGACGCCGAACACGCCCCCGACCGCGATGTGGGTGGAACTCACCGGCAGGCCGAGCTGGCTGGCGACGATCACGGTGATGGTCGCCGCCATCGCGATGCAGTAGGCACGCATCTGGTCGAGCTCGGTGATCTCCGAACCGACCGTGCGGATGACCTTCGGACCGAACAGCGCCAGCCCCAGGGCAATGCCCAGCGCGCCCACCATCATGACCCAGACCGGGATCGCCGCGCTCTGGCTGATCACGCCCTTGTGGGTCACCACGTCCACGATGGCCGCGAGGGGGCCGACCGCGTTGGCGACGTCGTTCGAACCGTGGGCAAAACTGAGCAGCGCCGCAGCGAAGATGAGCGGCACGGTAAACAGCTTGTTCACGCTCTGCTTGGTGTTGGCAACGATGCCCCGGCGGCTCGACACCAGCTTCTTCACCGGGAAGAAGACGACTACGGCGGCGAGCGCGCCATAAAGCACCGCCGCGCCGAAGCCCACCTTCCAGACCTTGTTGAGGCCCTTGAGGATCAGGTAGGTCGCGCATGTCCATGCCATCAGGGCCACCAGGATCGGCACCATCCGGCGCGCTGCCTCGGCCATGTCCGACTGGTAGGTGATGCTGCGCTTGACCAGGTAGAGGAAGGCAGCCGCGAACACGCCCCCGAGCACGGGCGAGATGACCCAGCTCGCGGCGATCTTGCCCATCGTCCCCCAAGCGACGATGTCGACACCGGAGGAAGCCATGCCGGCACCGAGCACCGCGCCGACGATCGAGTGCGTCGTCGACACCGGCGCTCCCACCGCAGTGGCGATATTGAGCCACAAGGCACCCGCGAGCAGCGCCGAAAGCATCAGCCAGACGAAGGTGTCCGAATCGGGGATGAGCTCGGGATTGATGATGCCGCTGCGAATCGTTCCCACCACCTCGCCGCCGGCGATCAGCGCCCCTGCGGCCTCGAATATCGCGGCGATGACGAGCGCCCCGGCAAGCGTGAGCGCCTTCGACCCAACCGCGGGACCGACGTTGTTGGCGACATCGTTGGCACCGATGTTCATCGCCATGTAACCGCCGACCATGGCCGCGATGACGAGCATCATGCCGCCCTCGCCGCCGCGCGCCGCAGCGTACACCATCACGCCGGCAATGAAGAGAAAGCCGATACCGAGGCGTAGCAGCTCCCCTTTTCCACCCTGCTGCGCGCGCTCTATGTCGCTGATGTTCTGGAGGTCCACGCTGGCGGTCCGAATTAGACGAAGGCGGTATTGTTTCAGAAAAATGACAGCCACCCAATCTCTAGACCGGATCGGGGCGAAGTTCCGCCGCTGCCTTGCAGCAACGACAAGGAAGCGGGCGGGCTCAGAGCTTGTGGTACTTGACCGAGCGACCACGCGACTTGTCGGCGGGATAGCGCTCGGCGTTGATCTGCATCTTCTGCTGCGCCGCCGCGGCCAGATCGACGTCGAGCACGTCGGCCAGGCGCACCAGGTAGAGCAGCACATCGGCAAGCTCGAGCGCCACCTCGGCTCGGACATCGTCCGGTAGCGTGGCCGACTGCTCGGCGCTGAGCCACTGGAAATGCTCGATCACCTCGCCGGCCTCGCCCGCGAGCGCCATCGCGAGGTTCTTGGGCGTATGGAACTGTTGCCAGTCGCGTTCTGCCGCAAATTCGCGCAGCGCGTCGCGCAGCCGGTTCAATGCGTCCTCGCTCATTCGATGTGGTGCTCCAGATCGAAGGCTGCGCCCTCGTCCACGCCGAGCACCTCGGCCAGCCAGGGCAGCATCGCCTCGAGACGCTCGGGCAGCACCCAGGGCGGATTGACGATGAAAAGCCCGCTGCCGAACATGCCGAAGCCGTCCCGCGGCGGCTGCTTTACCACCAGGCGGACATCGAGCCAGTTCTCGGCGCCGAGCTCCGCCAGCCTGGCGGGCAACTGGCGAGCTTCCGGCCGCGCGAGGAGCGGATACCAGACCACGAAGGTGCCGGTGGAGAAACGCCGCATCGCCTCGCGCAGCGTGTCGACGACCTGGCGATAGTCGTCCTTGACTTCGTAGGATGGATCGATCAGGACCACCGCGCGACGCGTCGGCGGCGGCAGCAAGGCCTTCAGCGCGCCCAGGCCGTCGGTTCGGCTCACCTGCACGCGCTCGGCTTCGGAGGCGAAGGTGCGCTGCAGCGATTCGAAATCGGCCGGGTGAAGCTCGAACAGCCGCAACCGGTCCTGCGCCCGCGCGCAGGTCATGGCCAAGGCCGGCGAACCCGGGTAGAACAGCAGACTGCCCTGCGGATTGAAC
>JBFGUQ010000023.1:0-12974 GCA_041565515.1 Rhodocyclaceae bacterium
ATTCATGTTCACGCCCGCCCAACCCATTTATCCCGTTGCCGGCATTCGCGACATCGAACGCACCCTCATTCCGAGCGCACGGCCGTCGCTGATGGAGCGCGCCGGTCGGGCCGCGGCCGAGGATGCGGTGCGGCTGATCATGGATCGCCCCGGCCCCATCCTCATCGCCTGCGGTCCCGGCAACAACGGCGGCGACGGCTTCGTCATGGCACGCCAGCTCGCCCAGGCCGGGCGGGAAGTGCTCGTCGCCTTCGCCGGCAATGCCGCCACCCTGCCACCCGAGGCGGCAAAGGCTCACGCCGACTATCTGAATGCCGGCGGCAGCATCGTCTCCGACCTGCCGGCCGCCCCTGCCAACGGCTGGGCGCTGGCGGTCGACGCCTTGTTCGGCATCGGCCTGAAGCGCAAGGTCGAGGGGCGCTTCGCCGCCTGGCTGTCGACGCTCAACGCGCAACAGATCCCGCGCATGGCGCTCGACGTCCCGAGCGGGCTCGACGCCGATAGCGGCCAGCCGCTCGGCACCGCCTTCCACGCCACCCACACCACCACCTTCATCGCGCTCAAGCCGGGCCTGCTCACCAACGACGGTCCCGACTACTGCGGCGAAGTCACGGTGCAGCGGCTCGATGTCGATGCTCCTGCCTGGCTGCAGCCCGCCGGGCGAGCGGTGAGCCCGGCATTGTTCCGTGACCGGCTCGTACCGCGGCCGCGCAACACCCACAAGGGGCGTTACGGCGATGCCGGCATCCTCGGCGGGAACAGCGGCATGGTGGGCGCGGCGCTCCTCGCCGGCCGCAGCGCGCTGTGGCTCGGCACCGGCCGGGTCTTCGTCGGCCTGCTCGACGAGCGCGGCCCTGCCGTCGACCCCGCCCACCCGGAATTGATGTTGCGCCCGGCAAGGCACCTTCCCGCGCGGCTCAGCGCGCTGGCCGTGGGCCCCGGTCTGGGCACCGAGCCCGCGGCTTCGACCTTTCTCGCCGACGCGCTCGCCCGCAACATCCCGCTGGTGCTCGACGCCGACGCGCTGAATCTGATCGGCGCCGACCCGGCACTGCAGTCGGCACTGGCGGCGCGCAGCGCACCCAGCGTGCTCACGCCCCATCCTGCAGAGGCGGGCCGGATGCTCGGTACCGACACTGCAACCGTGCAGGCCGATCGTCTGGGTTCCGCGCTGGAGATCGCTAAGCGCCATCGCGCCAGCGTCGTCCTCAAGGGCTGCGGCAGCATCATCGCCAGCCCGGATGGACGCTGGTACATCAACAGCACCGGGCATCCGGGCATGGCCAGCGCAGGCATGGGCGACGTGCTGACCGGCTTCGTCGTCGGCCTGCTCGCGCAGGGCTGGTCACCGCTACAAGCCCTGATCGCCTCGGTACACCTGCATGGCGCGGCGGCCGACCGACTGGCGCGCGAGGGCATCGGCCCGATCGGCCTGACGGCGAGCGAGACCATCGACACTGCACGCGGCGTGTTCAACGCCTGGCTGCTCGAATCGCAGCGGCCGTCCCGCGGGCGCTGAGCATCGTTCCGCCCATTCCCGAGACCGCCACCCCCGCCCCATGCCCGAGTCCTCTCCGCGCCTGCTGCAGGCGATCCTGCTGCTCATGGGTGCGCTCTTGATGTTCGTGCTGCTCGACGCCACGACCAAGCACCTTGGCCAGACCTACGCGGTGCCGATGCTCGCCTGGGCACGCTACACCGTCCACTTCCTCGTCATGGTGGTGTTCCTCGCGCCGTCGATGCGCATGCGGCTTCTCACCACCACCCGGCCCGCGCGCCAGATCATCCGGGCGCTGTGCCTGCTCGGCACGACCTTTTTCGCCATGTCCGCGTTCACCCGCATGCCACTCGCCGAGGCGACCGCAATGATCTTTGCCGCCCCGCTCCTGGTCACCCTGCTTGCGCGGCCGCTGCTGGGCGAGGAGATCAGCCCCTTGCGGTGGACGGCCGCGATCGTCGGCTTTGGCGGGGTCCTGCTGATCGCCCGGCCGGGCAGCGGCCTCGTACCCGACGGCGTGGCGTTCGCGCTGGCCGCCGCCTTTACCTACGCGATCTACCAGATCCTCACGCGGCAGTTGTCGCCGACCGAGAACCCGGTGACGATGTTGTTCTACACCGCCCTGATCGGCACGCTGGCGATGTCCTTGTCGCTGCCCTGGATCTGGGGCGGGCCGATGCCCGGCCTGGCCGACGGACTGCTGATCGTCTCGCTCGGCCTCTATGGCGGCATCGGCCATTTCTTGCTGATTCGCGCCTTCCGCGAAGCACCGGCCTCGGTGCTGTCACCGATCCTCTACGTGCAACTCGCCTGGGCCGCATTGGTGGGCTGGTTCGTCTTCGGTCACGTGCCCGACAGCAGCGCCCTCGCGGGCATTCTGACCATTGCCGGCGCGGGGGCGATCATCGCGCTCGACAGCCGTCGTGCGGGCAGGTCGGCGCGGCACAAGGTCTAGCGCGCCGGTCACCGGCCCGAGCCGGCCGCTGCTAGGGCGCAGTGTCCGGCGCCGGCCGCCTCCGTCCGGCCAGGCGGCCGAGCACGCCGGTGGCGAGCCCCGTGCCGAGCAGGATGATCCCGCAGCCGGCGAGCATGCGCCAGGTCACGACCTCGCCGAGGAAGGCGGCGCCCCACATCATGCCGAATACCGGGATGAGAAAGGTCACGGTCACCGTCCTCGCCGGTCCCACGCTCGCCATCAGGCGAAAGAACAGCACGTACGCAAGCCCGGTGCAGACGACGGCGAGAGCAACGACGGCGAGCCATACCGAAGCTGGCGGCGACCGCGCGGGCCAGGAGGCGACCGCCGGCCCGAACAGGATCAGCGCGGCGAAGACCTGGCTCCCGGTCGCGGTCACCATCGGCGGGACACCGGTCAGGAAGCGCTTGGTGAGGCTCGCCGCCACGCCGTACGAGAAGGTCGCACCCAGGCAGGCCAGCACCGCCCAGCCGCTGCCTCCAGGCTTGAACGAGGCCTGCTCCCACACCAGCACCACGACGCCGACCACGCCCACCAGCATCCCCGCGAGTGCCGCGGGCGTGAGCCTGTCCCGCAGCCACAGCCATGCCACCAGCGCGGTGAACAGCGGCGTAGTCGCGTTGACGATCGAGGCGAAACCGGCCGTGACCGACATCAGCGCCCAGCCATAGAAGACGAAGGGCATCGCCGAGGCGAACAAGCCCACCACCGCCAGCGCACGCCAGTGCTCGAGCAGGCGACCGACGCCGCCGCGCATCGCCAGGATCGGCAGCAGTACCAGCGCGGCCAGCCCCACCCGCAGCTCCATCAGGGCGAACGAGCCGAAGGCCGGCGCAGCGATGCGCATCAGAAGGAAGGAGCCACCCCAGATGGAGGCCAGCAGCAGCAGGTCGACGAGGTCGCGTGTCTTCATCTTGTCCCTTTCGATGGCATGGCGCAGCGGGCCATTCCTCACGCACGCATCACGGCCGCCATTGTCGCCCGCGCACGACCGTCGCACACTCCGGAACCGGGCATGAATTCCGGGTCGGCGCTCCAGTCCGGCCAGCGCCCTTGCCATGATGATAGAATCGCCCGCTCCAAGCATCGCCCGGGCCGAAAAATGCTATCCGAACAGCTTCGCGTCGAAATCCAGCGCAATGTCGCCGCCTCGCTCGCCGAAGACGTCGGCACAGGCGATCTGACGGCGCGCCTGATCGCGGCCGACACCGAGGCCAGGGGCCGCGTCATCACCCGCGAGGACGCAGTCATCTGCGGCACCGCCTGGTTCGATGCCGCCTTCGCGGCCCTGAGTCCGGCCGCAAGCGTGACCTGGCATGTCAGGGACGGCGACGAAGTCGAGGCCGGACGGGTGTTGTGCGAAATCGTCGCGCGCGCCCAGATCCTGCTCACCGCCGAACGCACGGCGCTGAATTTCCTCCAGCTGCTGTCGGGCACGGCGACCGTCACGCGCCGTTTCGTCAACGCCGTCGCCGGCACCCGGGCAAAGATCGTCGATACGCGAAAGACGCTGCCCGGCCTGCGCCTGGCGCAGAAGTACGCCGTCGCCGTCGGCGGCGGCACCAATCACCGCGTCGGCCTCTACGACGGCGTCCTGATCAAGGAGAACCACATCATCGCCGCCGGCGGCATCCGCGAGGTCGTCGAGGAAGCCCGCATCATCGCGCCGTCGAACGTGTTCATCGAGGTCGAGGTCGAGGACCTGGACCAGCTCCAGGAGGCACTCGACGCCGGGGTGAAGATGGTGCTGCTCGACAACATGAGCCTTGAACAGATGCGCGAGGCAGTACGCATCACCGGCGGACGGGCGGAACTCGAGGCCTCCGGCGGCGTGAGCCTGGAGAAGGTTCGTGCCATCGCCGAGACCGGTGTCGATCGCATCTCGATCGGCGCACTCACCAAGGACGTTCGCGCCCTCGACCTCTCCCTGCGCCACGTCGAGGAATGAGCGCGGCGCGCTCGCCGGTGCGCTAGGCGAGCCTGAGCTTCAGATACGCCAGCACATCGGCCAGCGTCACGAGGCGGCCGTAATCCGACTCCGGGATGTCCACCTCCAGAGCCCGGTCGAGGCCGATGAGGAAGTTCAGCCAATCCATCGAGTCGAGATCCACCTGCTGGCGCAGCGGGCGGTCATCGCGCAACTCGCTCTCCTCCACCTCCGGCGCAATGGACCGCAGGGTCGCGATCACCGTCGCGCGCAGTTGCTCATCTTCCATTCACTGCCCCTCCCGTGTCGTGGGTGCCGTCAGAGATCCTGCGGCTGCTGCAGCAACTCGCGCAGCTCCGCCATGAACAGCGCGCCGCGATGACCGTCCGATACCCGGTGGTCGGCCGCGAGGCTGGCCATCACGGTCGGCATCGCGCACAGTTTCCCGTCCTCGACCCACGGCCTCAGCGCGACCCGGCCGAAGCCGACCAGGGCCACCTGCGGCGGATGAATCACGCCCACGACGCCCTCGACCCCTTGATCGCCCAGGTTGGTGACGGTGATGGTGGCGTCGGTGAGTTCCGATCCGCGCAGCGACCCCGCCCGCGTGCGCTTCACGAGGTCGGTGAGTTCGCGCATGAGCTGTTCCAGGGGCTTGCGGTCCGCATCGTGAAGGGCCGGTGCGATCAGGCCGCCCTGGCGCAGCGAGATGGCGACGCCGACATGCGCCGATTCGGCCGGCTCGAATCCGCCGTCGCGGAAATAGCCATTCATCTCCGGGTACCGCTTCACCGCGCGCGCCACGGCCTTTATCTGCAGCACGGCAAGGAGCAGCCGCGCGGCGATCGGGCGGCCCTCGTTGGCCACGGTCAGCCACTGCTGGGCACGCGCCAGCGCAACCGTCTCGAACAGGTAGTAGTGCGGAATCTCGCGCTTCGAACGGCTCATCGCCGCGGCGATGGCCCGGCGCGTCTCGGCCTGGCGATCGGCAGGCGACGCCGGGCGATGTGGCGCTTTCGCCGCTTCGGCCGCAGCGGTGCCGCCAGCCACCGCCCGTTCGATGTCGGCCAGCGTCACTGCGCCGTCGGCCCCGGTGCCTGCGATGAGGGCGCAATCCACGCCCAACTGCTCGGCCTTGCGTCGCGCCGCCGGCGAGATGCGCTTGCGCGCGCCGCTCGCCGCCGGCCGCAGCGCCGGCGGTGCGGCGGCGGGCGCCGTTTCCCCCGGTTCGAGCACGGTCGCAAGGACCGTCCCTACCGGGATCCTTTCCCCGGGCCCCACCAGCAAGGCGTGCACCGTGCCCTTGTGCCAGATCTCCACGTCCACGGCCGCCTTGGAGGTATCCACCACCGCCACCACCTGTCCCTTGTCGACCGTGTCGCCGGGCTTGACCAGCCACTCGAGCAGCTTGCCCTCTTCCATGTCGGCCCCCAGCGAGGGCAGCTTGAAGTCAAACATTGAGGACCGACTTCACGGCGGCGACGATCTTCGAGACCTGCGGCAGGGCAGCCTCCTCCAGGTGTTTGGCATAGGGTATGGGAACCTCCTCGCTGCAGACCCGCGCGACCGGCGCATCGAGATCGTAGAAGCACTCCTCGACGATGCGCGCCACGACCTCGGCCGCCAGGCTTCCGCTCTTCCAGCCCTCGTCCACCACCACCGCCCGATGCGTCCTGCGCACCGAGGCCGCGATCGTCTCTACGTCGAGCGGCCGCAACACGCGCAGGTCGACGACCTCGACCTCGATGCCTTCGGACGCGACTTCGTCGGCAGCCTGCAAGGCCTTGGCCAGGCAGCCGGCCCAGGCGAACACGCTGACCTGCCCGCCGGCCCTGCGTATCGCCGCGCGAGAGATGTCGCAGCGCCAGTCGTCCGGGAGATCGGCCTCGAGGTTGTAGAGCTGCGCATGCTCGAAGATCACCACCGGGTCGGGATCGGCCAGCGCGGGCCCGAGCATCCCGCGGGCGTCGCCGACCGTCGCCGGCGCGAGCACGCGAATGCCTGGAATGTGCGCATACCAGTTTTCCAGGCTGTGCGAGTGCTGGGCCGCCAGCTGGCGGCCTGCGCCAGTGGCCATGCGCACGACCAGTGGCACCGACAACTGGCCGCCCGACATGTGGCGCAGCAGTGCCGCGCTGTTCACGATCTGGTCCAGCGCCAGCAGGCTGAAATTCACCGTCATGACCTCGACGATCGGCCGCATGCCGCCCAGCGCAGCGCCCACGCCCGCGCCGACGAAGCCGAGTTCGGACAGCGGCGTGTCGCGGACGCGCTCGGGGCCGAACTCTTCCAGCAAGCCCCTGGACACCGCGTACGTGCCGCCATAGCGGCCGACATCCTCGCCCATCAGGAAGACGCGCGGGTCGCTCTCCAGCGCCTCGTGCAGGGCCGCACGCATGGCTTCGCGATAGCTCGTCTTCATTCGCCGGCTCCACGAGTAGAGTAGACGTCCGCGAGCAGGTCGGACACGGGTTCGCGATCCGCCGCTTCGGCGAAGGCGACGGCCTCTTCGACCTCGGCGCCGACCTCGGCATCGAGTGCGAGGAACTGCTTTTCGGTCAACCGCCGCGCAGCCTTGAGCTTTGCCGACAGGCTGTGAATGGGACCCCGTTCCTTCCACTTCTCGACCTCGGCCTTGTCCCGATACAGCTCGGGATCGAACATCGAGTGGGCCCGGAAGCGGTAGGTCTGCAGTTCGAGGAAGACCGGGGCGCTGCCGTCGCGTACCTGCCGCGCAGCCCTGGCGGTGGCATCGAAGACCTCGCCAACGTCCATGCCGTCGGCCCGCAACGCCGCCATGTTGTAGCTTGCCGCCTTGACGCAGAGATCGGTCTGGGACTCCGAGCGAGCCAGGGCCGTACCCATCGCATAGAGGTTGTTCTCGCAACAGAACAGCACCGGCAGCTGCCAGAGTGCGGCGAGATTCATTGCTTCGTGGAAGGCGCCCTCGGCCATTGCACCCTCGCCGAAGAAGCAGGCGCTGACGCGCTTGATGCCCTGCATCTTGTCCGCCAGCGCGAGCCCCACCGCCAGCGGCAGTCCGCCGGCGACGATCGCGTTGCCGCCATAGAAGCGCCGCGCCGCGTCGAACAGGTGCATCGAGCCACCGCGACCGCGCGAACAGCCGCTCGCCCTGCCGAACATCTCGGCCATGATCGCCTTCATCGGCACGCCGCGCAGCAGCGCGTGGCCGTGCTCGCGATAGGTGGCGACGACGTTGTCCTCGGGATCGAGCGCATGCATTGCGCCGGCGGCGCAGGCCTCCTCGCCGATGTAGAGGTGCAGAAAACCGCGGATCTCGCCCTCGCCGTAGAGTTCGGCGCACCGCTCTTCCATCCGCCGGATGCGCAGCATGTCCTTGAGCAGGCGCAGCGCGAGCGCCTTGTCCAGCGATCGAGCCGCCGGTTTGCGTTGCGCGCTCATGCGCCGGCCTCGAGGGTCGAAGTATCGCCTTCGGGTAGGCCGAGTTCGCGCGCCTTCAGCAGCCGGCGCATGATCTTGCCGCTGCGCGTGCGCGGCAGCACCGGGAGGAAGTCGATCTCCTTCGGCGCCACCGCGGCGCCGAGGCGCTTGCGTGCGTGACCGAGCAGCTCGCGACGCAGCGACTCGTTCGCCTCGAAGCCGTGCTTGAGCGACACGAAGGCCTTGACCACCTCGCCGGCCATCTCGTCGGGCTTGCCGATGACGCCCGCCTCGGCCACGGCAGCATGCTCCATCAGCGCACTTTCGACCTCGAAGGGGCCGATCAGATGACCCGAGGACTTGATGACGTCGTCGGCGCGACCGACGAACCAGTAGTAGCCATCGGCATCGCGCCGGGCCAGATCGCCGCTCAGGTACCATTCGCCGGCAAAGCATTTGCGGTAGCGCGGCTCGTTGTCCAGGTAGCCACGCAGCATCGACGGCCAGCCCCGCCGCAGGGCCAGTTCGCCCTCGGTATCGGGCACGGTCAGTTCCTCCACCGTACCGTCCTCGCACTGATGCACGATGGCGGCCTCGATGCCGGGCAGCGGCAGGCCCATCGAACCGGGCTTGATGTCCAGGCCCGGCATGTTCGCGATCATGATGCCGCCTGTCTCGGTCTGCCACCAGTTGTCATGGATCGGATGGCCCAGCGCATCCAGCCCCCACCACACCGCCTCCGGGTTGAGCGGCTCACCGACGCTGGCGACGAATCTCAGCCTGGGGAAGCGGTACTTCCGCGCCAGCTCGACGCCGGCCTTCATCAGCATGCGAATGGCGGTGGGCGCGGTGTACCACACGCTGACCTGCTGTTCCTGCAGGATCCGGTACCAGCGCTCGGCGTCGAAGTCGCCTTCGTCGATGATCGAGGTGACGCCGTGCAGCAACGGCGCGATGATGCCGTACGAAGTCCCGGTGACCCAGCCCGGATCGGCCGTGCACCAGTAGATGTCTTCCGGATGCAGGTCGAGCGCGTAGCGTCCGCTCGCCCAGTGGGTGGTCACCGCCCCGTGCACGTGCATCGCGCCCTTGGGCGTGCCGGTGGTGCCGCTGGTGAAGTGGAGCAGGGAGAGGTCCTCCGGCCGCGTGGCGACGGTCTCGAACACATCGGACGCCTCGTTCATCAGCCGCGCCAGGTCGTGCGTACCCTCGATCCGGGTGGGCGCGCCATCCTCGCCCACGAGCAGGACATGGCGCAACGTCGGCAGCTGGTCGCGGACCTTCGCCACCTTGCGTTCGTAAAGGAGATCGGTCGTCACCAGCACGACGCCCTTGCCGAGCTTGAAACGGGTCGCGATCGGCTCCGGGCCGAAGGCCGAAAACAGCGGCGAGACCACCGCGCCGATCTTGAGACTTCCGAGGACGGCGACGTAGAGTTCCTGAATGCGTCCGGTGAGCACGAAGACCGGTTCGCCGCGGCGAACACCCAGGCCCTGCAACAGGTTCGCAAAACGGTTGGTGAGGCGGGAGAGCTCGCCGAAGCTGAGTTCGCGCTCGCCATGGCTGCCGACGAAGCGAAAAGCCACATGGTCGCGCCTTGGCCCCCGGGCATGTCGCTCCACTGCCTCGTAGGCGATGTTCAGGCCGCCGCCCGGGAGCCCGGCAAGCTGGTCCCGCGCGTCATCCCAGGAGAAGTGGCGGCAGGTGTCGGCGTAATCGGTCAAGTGAGGACGAACCGCAAGATCGGCAGCTGTCTTGCGAATGATGGCCGGTCGGTCCATTCCCCACTCCCTGTCGTTACAGTCTCCATCTATCAGTAAAGGCAGCGCAGGGGCGCGAGTCAAACCGGCCAGCGCTGCACCCGCAAGAAAAATCGGCGTGTGCCCCGACGCGCGGGGTCGTTCAGGGCGGGTCCATCCGCCCCCACGCGACCATCGGCGTTATCCTTGGGGCCTCGACCCTTGATTCAACCATCTGCTGGCGATGCTACCGATGCCCGACTCCACTGCCGCAGCGTTTGCGCGCTGGCCCGATGTGCCGGCGTGCTACGGATGGCTTTCACTCGACCGCCGCGGGGCCTGGCGGCTTCGGAACGAGCCGGTCACCCATGCCGGCCTGCTCGCCTTCATGAATGCCAACTACGGTGCGGACAGCGCCGGCAACTGGCTGGTCAGCAACGGCCCCCAGCGCGTCTTCGTCGCCCTTGCCTATACGCCGCTGGTCTATCGCCTGCAGCCGGACGAATCGCTGAGCGCGCATACCGGCGCGCGCCATGCCGGCGCCGAGGCCGCGCTGATGGACGAGGAGGGAAACATCCTGCTGGTCACCGCCGACGGTGTCGGCCTGCTCGATGACCGCGACCTGTCCGATTTCGTCGCGCAATGCAGCGCGCCCGACGGCAGCCCCGCCACCGACGAAGCCCTGCTGCAGATCATGTCGGGCGGTTCGGGTGTGAGTTGGCGCGGCCTGCCGCTCGAGCCCGTGATGCGCGCCGAAGTGCCCTCCCGCTTCGGGTTCGAGCCGGACCCCAAGCCCTGAAACCCTGCGCAAGCGCAATGGTCAAGGCCACTTTCCGCTTCTACGAGGAACTCAACGACTTCCTCGCCCCGCACCGACGCCAGGGCGAGTTCGAAGCGAAGTGCGCCCGGGCGGCGACCGTGAAGCACATGATCGAAGCGCTGGGCGTCCCGCACACCGAAGTCGAACTGGTATTGGTCAATGGCGAGTCGGTGACCTTCGACCGACTGCTGAGTGACGGCGACCGCGTGGCCGTGTATCCGAAGTTCGAGGCACTCGACATCACGCCGCTGCTGCGCGTGCGCGAACACCCGCTGCGGCACACGCGTTTCGTCGCCGACGCCCACCTGGGCGGGCTCGCCCACCTGCTGCGGATGACCGGGTTCGACACCCTCTACGACAACAACTTCTCCGATGCCGAGATCGAGGCCATCGCCGAGCGCGACGGCCGCATCGTCCTCACCCGCGACCGCGAACTGCTCAAGCGCCGCACGATCACGCACGGCTGTTACGTTCATGCGCTCAAGTCTGCACAACAGTTGCGGGAGATCTTCGAGCGCCTGGACCTCGCCCGCAGCGCACGTCCATTCACGCTGTGTCTCGAATGCAACGCGCCACTGCACGACATCGACAAGGCGAAGGTCGAGGACCGCCTGCCGCCCCGTGTGCGGCAACACTACCAGCGCTTCAGCACCTGTGACCGGTGTGGCCGCGTGTTCTGGGAGGGCTCGCACTGGAAGCGAATGCAGGCACTCGTCGACCAACTCAAGCTGCCGGAATGACCGCCACCTGAGAGGCCCGCGAGGTCCGCGCACGCGACCTCAGTGGTGCCAGTGCGGCTCGCCGAAGTGTGCGTGGCCCGCGCTGTCCATCAGGGCCATGAAGTCCTTGCCGCTCATCTGGATGAGCTGCTCGTGGTCACCCGCCTCGAAGTAGATTTCGTTCTCCGCCGCGAGGCTGTCGTCCATGATCATGCGCATGCCGTACGCAGCACCGACGGGCGGCACCGCGCCGAGTTCGCAATCGTCGAACATGCGCTCGAGATCGCGCTCGGATGCGAGGCGCAAGCGGCATTTGAGCTCCTTGCCGAGCTTGCCGAGCTGCACATGATGACTGGATGGCAGCACTGCCATCAGATACCCGGAGTCGTCTTCGAGCACGACGGATTTCGCCAGGGCCCGACTGGGGACCTTGGCCAGATGCGCGGTTTGCATGCTGTTGTGCGAATGCGGATGCGTCAGCACGTCGTAGCGCAACCCGCGCTGGGTCATGTATTCCTGAACTTTTGATGCGATTGCCATGATGGTGCTCCCGAGGTTGAGGGTCGGACATGTTCTGCTTGTCGCCCGACACACGGGATCGAAGCTGCGATCCCTCTGCCCTCCCTGCGGCAGCCCCACTGTCGCCGCCGCTGGATAGCGGGGGAGCCTGCCCTCGCCGCTCGGCACCTGTCCTTCCGGCGCAACCGACTCCCTGCACAAACCTCAGACCCGCTCGGAAATGAATCGTTTCACGGCATCGACATCCGGCGTCATCACCTCGACGCGTTGCGGCAGCTTCTCGATGCCTTCGAGGTCCGCAGGCCGCTCGGGCTCGCGACCGAGTGCCTCGCGGATGGTCTCGGCGAACTTCACCGGCAGGGCCGTCTCCAGCACCAGTACGGGTACCCCGCCGGGCACGCTTGCCGCGCAATCCCAGGCCACCTTGACGGCGTCGGCGGTGTGGGTATCGATCATGACGCCAAAACGATCGAAGACCTGGCGGATGGTGGCGAGGCGGTCGGCATGGCTGCTGCTGCCCGAGACGAACCCGAAATCCTCGAGTGCGGCGAAATACGGCGTCTGCGACAGATCGAAGGCCTTGCCGGAATCGACCTCCTTCCACAACTCCGCCACCTTTGACGCGTCGCGTCCGACGAGGTCGTACACGAAGCGTTCGAAATTCGACGCCTTCGAGATGTCCATCGACGGGCTCGAGGTGACATGCGTCTCGGCGGCCTTGCGCGGCCGATAGACGCCGCTGCGGAAGAACTCGTCGAGCACGTCGTTCTCGTTGGTGGCGAGAATCAGCCTGGCCACCGGCAGGCCCATCATGCGCGCGATGTGGCCGGCGCAGATGTTGCCGAAGTTGCCCGAGGGCACGCAGAAGGCGACCTTTTCGTCGTTGGATTGGGTCGCTTCGAAGTAGCCCTTGAAGTAGTAGACGATCTGCGCCGCCACCCGCGCCCAGTTGATGGAATTGACCGCACCGATCTTGTGCCTGGCCTTGAACGCATGGTCGTTCGAGACCGCCTTCACGATGTCCTGGGCATCGTCGAACATGCCGGTGACGGCGATGTTGAAGATGTTGTCGTCCTGCAGCGAGTACATCTGGGCGCGCTGAAAGGCGCTCATCTTGCCGTGAGGAGACAGCATGAAGACGCGCACCCCGTGCTTGCCACGCATGGCGTATTCGGCCGCCGACCCAGTGTCGCCCGAGGTCGCACCGAGGATGTTGATGGTTTCGCCGCGCTGCGCCAGGACGTATTCGAACAGATTGCCCAGCAACTGCATCGCCATGTCCTTGAAGGCGAGCGTCGGACCGTTGGAGAGCTCGAGCAGGCCGAGCTTGCCCGGCTCCAGCCAGCGCACCGGCGTGATCGCCGCGGCGTCGTC
>JBFGUQ010000024.1:0-12747 GCA_041565515.1 Rhodocyclaceae bacterium
CGCTCCGTCTCGAAATCGCCGCAGTGGCCGATCCGGTCGTCGATGCCGAGGGGATCAAGCAGGCCAGGTTGCGGCAACTGGTGCGCGCCCAGAAGATCAAGGCAATGATCGCCCGCGGCGTCCCGGCGCCCGCGGGCGATGAAGTCACGGTCGGCCCGGACGAGTATCCCGATCTGCTGCAGGAGGTCTATCGCGAGGCCGAGTTCGACAAGCCGAGCAATATCCTCGGCATCGTCAAGGAACTGCCGCCGGCCGAGATGGAAGCCCTGATCCTCGCCAATACGGCCGTGGCGGAGTCGCAATTGCGCGCGCTCGCCCAGCAGCGTGCGCAAGCGATCCGAGACTGGCTCACGGGCAGGGGCGGGGTATCGGGCGAGCGCATCATCCTGCTCGAGCCGAAGGTGGAAGTCACCGCGGGCGGTGGCGAGCTGCGGTTCTCGCTGCGTTGAGGCTCGCACGGCCTCGCCTGCCGCGCCTCGACATCGGCTCTCCGCTGGACGCGGCCCCGCAGCTGACGCAGGGCGAGCCTCGCCAGCGGGCGCGCCGCCGCGCATCCGCGTCGACGACCAGGCGGGCAGCGCGTGCGGTGGGCTCGTCGACTGTCCCGTCGGCCGCGAGCGCCCATCAAGTGCCGGAAACGACGAGTTGGCGCCGTGATTGAAGATTCTTCCGTCGATGCCGGTGCGTTCGCTCTCGTCGTGCTCGGCACCATCCTTGCCGCGAGCATCTTTGCCGATACCATCTCGCGACGCACGCGCCTGCCGAGGATTTCCCTGCTGGTGCTGGTCGGGATCGTGTTCGCGTTCCTTCGGCAGTACGTGTTCGACGCCAACGGGATGCCACCGACCGGCGCAATGACCGAGCCGCTGATCGACCTGGCCCTGGTGATGGTGGCGTTCCTGCTCGGGGGAGATCTGTCCCTGCGCAGGCTCAGGAGCACCGGCGTGATGATCTTCACCGTGTCCCTGTGCGTCGTCGTGACGAGCGCGGCGGTGGTCGGCGGCGGCTTGCTGCTGGCGGGGTTTCCGCTGGTGACTGCCGTCGCGCTGGCCGCGATCTCGATGGCGACCGACCCCGCGGCGGTGCGAGAAGCCGTCCGGGATCATGCCGCGCGCAAGGGAAACGCTCGGGTGGTGAGGCAGGTCCTGCTCGGCGTCGTCGCCATCGACGACGTCTGGGGCGTCCTCGGGTTCGGCCTCGCAATGGCCGTGCTGGGCTGGCTGACGGCAGGAGACGGGGCGACGGCCATCTTTGCGGCCGCGTGGGAGCTGGGCGGTGCGCTGGCGCTCGGCGCGGCGATCGGCATTCCGGCAGCATGGCTCACAGGGCGCTTGCGGCCGGGCGAGCCGACACAGGTCGAAGCGCTGGCGGTGGTGCTGCTGCTGGCAGGGCTGTCCTCTTGGTTGCAGGTGTCGTCGCTGGTGGCGGCGATGTTCGCCGGGTTCGTGGTGGTGAACACGAGCCGCCACCACACGCGCTCGTTCCGGGAAATCGAGCATATCGAGTGGCCCTTCCTGGTCTTCTTTTTCGTCCTCGCCGGCGCCAGCGTCGACGTCGCCGACGCCGCAGCGGCGCTCTCGCTCTCATTCGCCTTCATCGTGCTGAGGCTTGCCGCGCGCTATGCCGGCGGGCGTCTCGGCGTGCGCCTGCTGAATGGTGGCTCCACAGGCTTGCCGAAGGACATCGGCCTCGCCCTGACGCCACAGGCCGGCGTGGCGATGGGCATGGCCCTGCTGGTGGCCGAGCGTTATCCCGCCAGCGCGCCCCTGCTCGTGTCCGTCGCGGTGGTGTCCACCGCCTTCTTCGAACTGATCGGGCCGCTTCTGGTGAAGCGGGTCCTGCGCGACTGAAGCTCAGGGCGAGGCGCGCCCCTCATTCCAGCCGCTGCCTGCAGTGAGTTTCCTGCGAGAAGAGCGACAGCGCCAGGGACAGTCCGATGCAGGCGGCAATCAGCAGGAAACCGGCCTGATAGGCCTCGGGCGGGTAGATGCGCGCGCCGGCCTCGAGACTGCCCTGCCAGTAGCGATCGAGGACCCAGCCCATCGCCGGCTGCAGCAGCATGCCGCCCATCAGCGGTCCCATGTTGCACACGCCGGAAGCGGTGCCGCTCAGGTGCGGCGGCACCGATTCCTTGTTGTAGGCGAAGCCGATGATCAGGTTGCCGGCGGCGAAGCCTGCGACCAGCAGCACGCCGACCAGCAAGGGCAGTCGCAGATGGACGAAGGCGATCAGCGACCAGCACGCCAGCGTGACGATGCAGCCGGCGACGTGCAGCGGCTTGCGTCTTCCCAGGCGCGTCGACAGCGCCCCCATCGTCGGCCCGCCCAGCGCCCAGGCGATGAGTAGGGCGGAAGCGATCGCAGCCGCGGCGTTCGGGCTCAGGCCGTATGTCTGGCGCAGGTAGGGAACGCCCCACAGGCCACCGAAGGTCAGCACCGCACCGCTCACGCCGATCGGGCTGAGCAGCAGGATCCAAACGTTGCGGTAGGTGAAGACCTGCAGCACGCCGCGCAGGATCGAGCTTCGACCGCCGCCGCTATCGTGCGTCGGACTGTGGCTTTCATAGCCGAGTTCGCCCGGGTCGTTGCGCACGCGCAGCCAGATCGCGACCGCCAGTGCCGCGGTGACGGCGGCGGAGACCAGCATCACCGGTCGCCAGCCAAAGGCCTCGACCAGCATGCGAAGCGGCACGCCACCGAAGACGCCGCCGCAGATGCCCACGAGCAAGGCCATTCCGGATGCGAGCGCGAACTGCCTCGGCTCGAACCAGTGGGTGGCGAGCTTGAGCATCGACACGAAGGCCACCGCCACCGAGCCGCCCACGAGCAGGCGGCCAGCGCTCGCCCATGCGAGATCGGGCGCGAAGGCGAACAGGCTGGTGCCCACTGCCGCCAGCGCGGCGCCAGTGGTCAGCAGCTTGCGCGCGCCCCAGCGGTCGGCAAGGATCCCGGTCGGGATCTGCATGAGCACGTAGGAGTAGAAATAGAAGGCCGACAGGTTGCCCAGGGCCGCGCCGCCGATGGCGAACTCCGCCATCAGGCGGTCGGCGATGACGGCCGGCGCCACGCGCTGGTAGAAGCCGATCAGGTAGAGCAGGGCGCCGAGGCCCCAGACGCTCCAGGCGAGGGTGTTCGGGGGAAGGGAGCGGGCGGACATGGAAGTCTCGTTTTCTTGTTATCGATTGCAGCCAGGACAATACCGCTCCGAATGGAGCGAACACGAGGCAAGGCCGGCACGCCTGCCATGATCCGGCTGGCGTGCACGAAACGACGCCACCCGAGGGTGGCGTCGCCTGGACATCCGGCGGCCGGGTGCGGCGCGCCCGCCTACACGGCGGCCAGGGCCTGCTCGAGGTCGGCGAGGATGTCGTCGACGTGCTCGATGCCGATCGACAGGCGAACCATGTCGGGCGACACGCCGGCCTTGGCCATTTCCTCCGGCGACAGCTGGCGGTGCGTCGTCGAGGCGGGGTGGCAGGCGAGGGACTTGGCATCGCCGATATTCACCAGGCGCGTCACCAGCTTCAGCGCGTCCTGGAAGCGGCCGCCGGCTTCGAGGCCGCCCTTGACACCGAACGACAGGATGCCCGACGCCCGTCCGCCCATGTATTTCCTCACCAGCGCATTGTCGCGATGGTCGGGGAGGCCGGCGTAATTCACCCATTCGACCTTGGCCTGGCCCTTGAGGAACTCGGCCACCTTCAGCGTGTTCTCGCAGATGCGATCCATGCGCAGGGCCACGGTCTCGATGCCCTGCAGGATCAGGAAGGCGTTGAACGGCGACAGCGCGGCGCCGGTGTTGCGCAGTGGCACGACGCGGGCGCGGCCGATGAAGGCGGCCTCGCCGAGCGCTTCGGTATAGACGACGCCGTGGTAGGACACGTCGGGCTCGTTGAGGCGGCGGAAGCGCGTCTTGTGCTGCGCCCAGGGAAACTTGCCCGAGTCGACGATGATGCCGCCGATCGAGGTGCCGTGGCCGCCGAGGTACTTGGTCAGCGAATGCACGACGATGTCGGCGCCGTGCTCGAAGGGACGGCACAGGTAGGGCGTGGGGACCGTGTTGTCGACGATCAGCGGCACGCCGGCCTTGTGCGCGATTTCGGCCAGACGCTCGAAATCGGTCACGTTGCCGAGGGGATTGCCCACCGATTCGCAGAAGATCGCCTTGGTGCGATCGTCGATCAGCTTGGCGAATGCGTCCGGGTCACGGTAATCGGCGAAGCGCGTCTCGATGCCGAGCTGCGGGAAGGTGTGGGCGAACAGGTTGTAGGTCCCGCCGTAGAGCGTGGCTGCCGACACGATGTTGTCGCCGGCCTCCGCGATCGTCTGAATCGCATAGGTGATCGCCGACATGCCGGAGGCCACGGCCAGTGCCCCGACGCCGCCCTCCATTTCCGCGACGCGCTGCTCCAGCACGGCGGTGGTCGGGTTCATGATGCGGGTATAGATGTTGCCCTGCACCTTGAGGTCGAACAGGTCGGCACCGTGCTGGGTGTCGTCGAAGGCGTAGGAGGTGGTCTGGTAGATCGGCACCGCCACGGCCTTGGTCGTGGGGTCGGGCGAATAGCCGCCGTGGACGGCGATGGTTTCGATTTTCATTCAGTCGGTCTCCCCGGGTGGAACGAGCGCGCAGTATAGCCGCTGCCCCCGTTCATCCGGCACGCAGGCGTTCAGCATTCGATGACGTTGACGGCGAGGCCGCCGCGCGCGGTTTCCTTGTACTTCGTCTTCATGTCGGCGCCGGTCTGGCGCATCGTCCGGATGACCTTGTCGAGCGACACGAAGTGCTTGCCGTCGCCGCGCAAGGCCATGCGCGCGGCGTTGATGGCCTTGATCGAGCCCATCGCGTTGCGTTCGATGCAGGGCACCTGCACCAGGCCGCCGATGGGGTCGCAGGTCAGGCCGAGGTTGTGCTCCATGCCGATCTCGGCCGCGTTCTCCACCTGTTCCGGACTGCCACCCATGACCTCGGCGAGCGCGCCGGCGGCCATCGAGCAGGCCACGCCCACCTCGCCCTGGCACCCCACCTCCGCGCCGGAGATCGAGGCGTTCTCCTTGTACAGGAGGCCGATCGCAGCGGCGGTGAGCAGGAAGCGGACGACACCGTCGTCGCCCGCGCCCGGCACGAAGCGCGTGTAGTAGTGCAGCACCGCGGGCAGGATGCCGGCCGCGCCGTTGGTGGGCGCGGTCACGACACGGCCGCCGCTGGCGTTCTCCTCGTTGACCGCGAGGGCGTAGAGGTTGACCCAGTCGAGCACGGTGAGCGGATCGCGCAGCGCGGCCTCGGGCTGGGTCGAGAGCTTGCGATAGAGTTCCGCGGCGCGGCGTCTCACGTGCAGTCCGCCCGGCATCACGCCCTCGTTGCGGCAACCGCGCCGCACGCAGGCCTGCATCACGTCCCAGATGCGCAACAGCCCCGCGCGCGTGTCGGCCTCGGGCCGCCAGGCCCCCTCGTTGGCGAGCATCAGTGCGCTGATCGGCAGCCCGGTGTCGCGGCAGTGGGCCAGCAACTCGGCGCCGCTGTGGAAGGGGTAGGGGAGCACGGTGGTGTCGGCGACGATACGGTCGGCGCCGGCTGCCGCTTCGTCCACCACGAAGCCACCCCCCACCGAGTAATACACCTTGCTCGACACTTCCGCCCCGGCGGCATCGAAGGCGCTCAGGCGCATGCCGTTGGGGTGGAAGGGCAGCGACTGCCGGCGGTGCATGACGAGGTGCTCGCGCTCGACGAAGCCGATCGGGTGGGTGCCGCAAAGCCGCAGCGTCCTGTCGTCGCGAATGCGCCGCAGCTGCTCTTCGATCTTTTCCGGATCGACCTCGTCGGGTGCCTCGCCCTCGAGGCCGAGCATGACCGCCTTGTCGCTGCCATGGCCCTTGCCGGTGGCGCCGAGCGAGCCGTAGAGCTCGGCGCGGACGCGGGCGACGCGGGCTAGCTGTCCGCCGTCGCGCAGGGCGGTGGCGAAGAGGCGCGCGGCCAGCATCGGGCCCACGGTGTGGGAGGAGGACGGGCCGATGCCGATCTTGAAGAGGTCGAAAGTGCTGATGGCCATGGTTGGCTGCCGGGATTGCGTGCTTCCAGTTTAGGCAAGGACGAGCCCGTCGGCACCTTGGGGGAAGCAGCGATTGCCCGAGGCGCCGGCTTGGGGGGAGGCTGTGTGCGTCGAGCGCGTCGCCCCGCTTCGGCTCACCTTCGATGCGGTGCAGGAACCGATGGCGCCGGTGGCCGATCTTCTGCAATGTTTGCACTTCGCTTCGGCACGGCCGCATCGGCCCGCAGCCGGGCAGCGGCGCCTGTGTGCGCCAGAGCCCGCGAGGCCGTCCGCGCGGACACACCGGATCGTCATGTTTCTTGCTTGCATTCATTGCCCCTGCCCACCCGGAGGATCGCCATGGACATACTGCAGAACATCATCAGCCAGATCGAAACCGTGCGGCTGCCGCTTTACGCGGTGACGGTTACCGCCCTGCCGAGGGCGGACACGCCGCTCCTGCTCATGCTGCACTGGCACGGGTTTCGCCGTGACGACCGGCCGCCTGCCGACGCCTTGCCGGCCCGACGGCCGGTACCCGGTTCGGCGCTGCAGCTCAACGCGCGCTGGCGCGCACTCGAGGAGATCGACGCGGCCATGCTCGATGCTGCCTGGCAACTCGGCGCCTGGGACATGGAGCGTCATGCCTGGCGCGCCTGCTCGCGCGTCGGCGCCCCTGAGCAGGAGGCGGTGCAATGCCGCCAGGCCTTCGGCGAGAATCCGCTCGCGCCCGACGACGAGTCGCATCTGCTCGCCGAGGCGCCGGATCGCACCGAGATGATGCGTGTTGCCGCCGACAAGGGCTACGTGCGCTGGCTGTTCCGGCCGGTGCGAGGAGGACTATGGGGCGAGGTCGCCGACGACGACACGCTGCGCCCCGACGGCGGGCGAGAGCCACCCTGCCCGGTGGGCCCGACGGCGCACGCAGACAAGCGTGGCGTGCCCTACGTCTACCGCCTCGGCAGGATCTCCCGAATCTTCATTCGATGACCCATGCGTCGTCGCCGATCGAACTCTTGAAATCGATCCGGCCTGTCCCCAGATCGATTTCCGTCGGCTGACTGCCGGCCGGACGCTCCGCCCGCTGCGGCCTCTCCGCGGCCGCGGGCGCTGCGCCCCGTTCCGTCTTTCTTTGGTGATATGAACTCGTAAAGGAGAGGTAGAGATGCACATTCGTCCCCTACGCGACCGGATTATCGTCAAGCGAGTCGAAGCGCAACGCACGACCGCTTCCGGCATCGTGATTCCGGATACCGCGGCCGAGAAGCCCGAGCAGGGCGAGGTCATCGCGGTCGGCCCCGGCCGCTGCGACGACAAGGGCGAACCCATCCCGATGGAAGTCAAGGCTGGTGACCTGGTGTTGTTCGGCAAGTACGCCGGGCAGGCGATCAAGGTCGAGGGCGAGGAATTGCTCGTGCTGCGCGAGGACGACGTGATGGGCGTCGTCGAGCGCGACGGCGCGGCCCTGAAGAAGGCCGCCTGACCGATTCATCCGACTTTTTTGGGAGAGAGAAATGGCAGCAAAAATCGTTCAGTTCCATGATTCGGCCCGTGAGCGCGTCGTCAAGGGCGTCAATACGCTCGCCAATGCCGTCAAGGTGACGCTCGGGCCCAAGGGGCGCAACGTCGTCCTCGAGCGCAGCTTCGGTGCGCCACTCATTACCAAGGACGGCGTGTCGGTCGCCAAGGAAATCGAGCTCAAGGACAAGTTCGAGAACATGGGCGCGCAGATGGTGAAGCAGGTCGCCTCCAAGACTGCCGACGTCGCCGGCGATGGCACGACCACCGCGACCGTGCTCGCGCAGGCGATCGTCACCGAGGGCATGAAGTTCGTGGCCGCGGGGATGAACCCGATGGACCTCAAGCGCGGCATCGACAAGGCCGTCGTCGCCACCGTCGACGAGCTGAAGCGGCTCTCCAAGCCGTGTTCGACCAGCAAGGAAATCGCCCAGGTCGGCTCGATCTCGGCCAACTCGGATGCCGACATCGGCGAGATCATCGCCCGTGCCATGGACAAGGTCGGCAAGGAAGGCGTCATCACCGTCGAGGACGGCAAGAGCCTGAACAACGAACTGGACGTGGTCGAAGGCATGCAGTTCGACCGCGGCTACATCAGCCCCTACTTCATCAACAACCCGGACAAGCAGGTCGCGGTGCTCGATGATCCGCTCGTTCTCTTGTACGACAAGAAGATCTCCAACATCCGTGACCTTCTGCCCGTGCTGGAGGAGGTGGCCAAGGCTGGCAAGCCCCTGCTGATCGTCGCCGAGGATGTCGATGGAGAGGCGCTGGCGACGCTGGTCGTCAACAGCATGCGCGGCGTGCTCAAGGTGGCCGCGGTGAAGGCGCCGGGCTTCGGCGACCGTCGCAAGGCCATGCTCGAGGACATTGCCATCCTGACCGGTGCCACCGTGATCGCCGAAGAGACCGGCAAGCAGCTCGACAAGGTCACGCTGGCCGAACTCGGCAGCGCCAAGCGGGTGGAAGTCCGCAAGGACGAGACGACCATCATCGACGGCGCCGGCGAAGAGGCGAAGATCAAGGCGCGCGTGGCGGCGATTCAGCGCCAGATCGAGGAAGCCACGTCCGACTACGACCGCGAGAAGCTGCAGGAGCGCGTCGCCAAGCTCGCCGGGGGGGTTGCGGTGATCAGGGTCGGCGCTGCGACCGAAGTCGAGATGAAGGAGAAGAAGGACCGTGTCGACGATGCCCTGCACGCTACCCGCGCGGCGGTCGAGGAAGGCATCGTGCCGGGCGGCGGGGTCGCGCTGCTGCGCGCGCGCGCCGCGATCAGGTCGCTGAAGGGCGACAACCCCGACCAGGATGCCGGGATCAAGATCGTGCTGCGTGCGCTCGAGGAGCCACTGCGCGCGATCGCGGCCAACGCCGGTGACGAGCCGTCCGTCGTCATCGCAAGGGTCGAGGAAGCCGAGGGCAACTTCGGCTACAACGCAGCCACCGGCGAGTATGGTGACCTGGTCGAGATCGGCGTTATCGATCCGACCAAGGTCACGCGCACCGCATTGCAGAACGCCGCGTCGGTCGCCAGCCTGATCCTGACCACCGATGCGACGGTGGCCGAGGCGCCGAAGGAGGAGAAGGCTGCGGCGCCGGCGATGCCGGAGATGGACTACTGAGACTCAGGCACCTGCATGAGCGCCGCGTACTGCGGCGGTCGCGCGGGGGGTAGTCCCCATCTTAAGGCCCGGGAAGGGATGTATGCCCGCCCGGGCCTCTTTTCGTGTCGGCGGTGCGCGGCCTTTTCAATGGAAATCGCGGCTGCGTGCATCGAGCGTGCCGAGCAGGGCCGAATGGTCGACGACGCGGCTGGCGATGAGATGCACCACGCTTCCCTGGCGGCTGATCTGGCCATAAACGCCGAGCAGCCGGGCGCCCAGCAGGATGCGGCGCTGGCGCTCGAACAGCTCGGGACGGACGATGATGTTGGCGAGGCCGGTCTCGTCCTCCAGGGTGATGAACATCGTGCCCTTGGCGGTGCCGGGGCGCTGGCGGCAGGTGACCAGGCCGGCGCCGCGGGCGAGCATGCGGTCGGCGGCGCAGGCGATGTCGGCGGCGGTGAGAAAACGCATCCCGGCGAGCTCGTCGCGGATGAAGGCGAGTGGATGGCGGCCGAGGGTGAAGCCCAGCCGCGCATAGTCGGCCAGCAGGTCTTCGGTTTCGGGCGGGGCGGCGAGCGTGGCGGGCGCATCACCACCGGGGGCGCGGGCAAGCAGGCCGGGTAGCGGCGCGCCGCCCGCCGCCTGCCACAACGCCTGGCGGCGGGGGCCGGCGATGCCCTCGAGCGCGCCGGCCGAGGCGAGCAGGCGCAGCGTGGCGGCGTCGAGCGCGGCACGCGCGGCGAGTTCCTCCACGCTGGCGAAGCGGCCGCCCGCACGGGCGGCGACGATGCGCGTGGCGATGTCGCCGGCCAGGCCGCGGATCATGCGCAGGCCGAGGCGCACGGCGGGCGCGGCGCGCGCGTGGCCGGCGGTCTGCGCCTGCGCTGCGGCCTGCCCGGCAGGCGTATCCGGTTCGGCCGCGATCGGCACGCCAGTGCGCGGTGCCGGCGCGGTGCCGGCGTCGGCCGACGCTGCCGCGGGCTCGAGCGTGCAGTCCCATTCGCTGGCACCGACGTCCGCCACCCGTACCTCCACGCCGTGGCGGCGCGCATCCTGGATGAGCTGCGAGGGCGAATAAAAGCCCATCGGCTGGCTGTTGAGCAGGGCACACAGGAAGGCCGCCGGTTCGAAGCACTTCAGCCAGGCCGAGGCATACACCAGCAGCGCGAAGCTTGCCGCATGCGACTCGGGAAAGCCGTAGCTGCCGAAGCCCTCGATCTGGCGGCACAGGCGCTCGGCGAAATCGGCGCTGTAGCCGTTGTCGGCGAGGCCCTGCATGAGCTTGTCGCGATAGCGTTCGAGTTCGCCCTTGCGCCGCCACGCCCCCATCGCGCGCCGCAGCTGGTCGGCTTCGCCGCCGGTGAAGCCGGCCGCGACCACGGCGAGCTGCATCACCTGCTCCTGGAAGATCGGCACCCCCATCGTGCGCGCCAGCACGTCGCGGATCTCCGGACGCAGGTTGGCCAGCGGATCCTCGCCACCCGCGGCGCGGGCGCGCGCTTCCAGGAACGGGTGCACCATGCCGCCCTGGATCGGCCCGGGGCGCACGATCGCCACCTCGACCACGAGGTCGTAGAAGCGAACCGGATTCAGCCGCGGCAGCATCGTCATCTGCGCGCGCGACTCCACCTGGAACACGCCGACCGAATCCGCCCGCGCCAGCATCGCATAGACCTCCGCGCGCTCGCGCGGGATGCTCGCCAGCGTCAGCGGCCGGCCACGCCAGCGCGACACCAGCGCCAGACCGCGGCGCAGCGCCGACAGCATGCCGAGCGCGAGCACATCCACCTTCAGCAGGCCGAGGGTGTCGAGGTCGTCCTTGTCCCACTGGATCACGGTGCGCTCGCTCATGGCGGCGTTCTCCACCGGCACCAGCTCGTCGAGCCGGCCACGGGCGATGACGAAGCCGCCCACGTGCTGCGACAGGTGGCGCGGAAAGCCGATCAGTTCGTGCGTCAGCTCGGCGAGCCGGCGCACCACCGGGCTGGCGGGGTCGAGGCCCGCCTCGAGCAGGCGCTCGGGCAGGATGCGGCGACCGTCGAACCAGCAATGCTCGCGCGTGAGGCGCTCGATCTGGCCGTCCTCGAGCCCGAGCGCACGGCCGACGTCGCGCAGGGCGCTGCGGGCGCGGTAGCTGATCACGGTGGCGGCCAGCGCCGCGCGTTCGCGGCCGTACTTGCGGTAGATGTACTGGATGACCTCTTCGCGCCGGTCGTGCTCGAAATCGACGTCGATGTCGGGCGGCTCGTTGCGCTCGCGAGAGATGAAGCGCTCCACCAGCATGATGCCCAGCTGCGGGTCGACCTCGGTGACGCCCAGCGCCCAGCACACCACCGAGTTCGCCGCCGAACCGCGCCCCTGGCACAGGATGCCGACGCTGCGGGCGAAGCGCACGATGTCGTGAACGGTGAGGAAATAGGCCTCGTAGCCGAGCTCGGCGATCAGTGCGAGCTCGTGCTCGATCTGGCGCCGCACCTTCGGCGGCGCGGGGTCGGCGGCGGGCGCGGGCAGGGCGGCGCTGTCGGCCGCCGCCGCGGTCCGTGCCACCTCGTCCTGGCGGCGGTAGCGCCACGCCAGGCCGCCCTCCACCAGCCGCCGCAGCCACGAGGCGGCGGTCTCGCCCGCCGGCACCAGTTCCGCCGGATACTCGTAGCGCAACTCGTCCAGGCTGAAGCTGCAGCGCGCCGCCACCGCCAGCGTCTCGGCCAGCAGGGCCGGCGGATAGCGCCGCGCCAGGGTGTCGCGCGCATGCAGCCGGCGCTCGGCGTTCGGCGCCAGCGCCAGGCCCGCCTCGGCCACGCTGCAGTGCAGGTGCGTGGCGGCGAGCACGTCGGCCAGCGGCCTTCGCGCCGCGTCGTGCATCAGCGCCCCGGTGGCAGCCACCGCCGGCAGGCCTGCGGCGCGGGCGATGCGGCGAAGCTGGGTGATGCGCGCGCGGTCGCGACCGTCCATCGTCAGCTCCACCGCCATCCAGGCCCGGCCGGGAAAGCACCGCGCAAGCCAGCGCGCATCGGCGAGCAGGGTGTCGGCGTCCGTGTCCGCGGAGACCATGCCCGCCACCGCGGCAGGCGCTGTTCGCGGCTCGCCCGCCTGAGCCCCAGGCTTGCGCGCGGCCTCGTCGAACGCCCGCGTCGGCGGTACGGGGAACACCGGGGGCGGCACGAGCAGGGCCAGGCATCCGGACATGGCCGCGGGCGCGACGGCCTCGAGCATCGCGCGGCCGAGGCGGTATTCCCCCTTCACCGCCGCCCGCCGCGCCGTCGTGATCAGGCGCGACAGCTGGCCGTAGCCCTGGCGGTCGGTGGCGAGCAGCACCATGCAGGGGCCGTCTTCCAGCCGGATCTCGCTGCCGATCAGCAGCTTCGGCGCGCCCGGCTGCGGCAGTTCGCGCAGCGCCCGATGCGCGCGTACCACCCCGGCCAGCGAGCACTCGTCGGTGATCGCCAGCGCCGCATAGCCGAACGCCACCGCCTGGGCGACGAGTTCCTCGGGATGGGAGGCGCCGCGCTGGAAGCTGAAGTTGGACAGGCAGTGGAGTTCTGCGTAGCCCGGAGGAGTGGCTGCGGGCGGATTTGCTTGCATCTAAAAACTGTACAAAAA
>JBFGUQ010000025.1:0-12258 GCA_041565515.1 Rhodocyclaceae bacterium
CAGATCGGCCGTGCCGCAGTGCCCCTGCCGGGCGAGGCGAAGCCGGACTGGTGGATCATCCAGCAGATCGCGCGCCGCTTCGGCCTGGGCTGGAACTACACCCATCCGCGCGATGTGTTCGCCGAGATGAAGCAGGGCATGGCCTCGCTCGATCACATTAGCTGGGCCCGGCTGGAGATCGAGGACTCCGTCACCTACCCGTGCCCGGACGACGACCAGCCCGGTCAGGACGTCGTCTTCGGCGACCGCTTCCCCACCGTGAGCGGGCGCGCTCGCTTCGCGCCGACCCTTCCGCTGCCGCCGGACGAACCCGTCGATGACGACTTCCCTGTCGTTCTCATCACCGGCCGGCAACTGGAGCACTGGCACACCGGGTCGATGACCCGGCGCTCGCAGGTGCTCGATGCGCTCGAGCCGTCTGCGGTTGCCACCCTGTCGCCCGGCGAACTCCGGCGCTTGGGCATTGCGCCGGGCGAGGCCCTGACCATCGCGACGCGACGCGGCACGATCACGCTGGCGGCGCGGGTCGATCCGCTGATGCCGGACGGCATGGTGTTCGTGCCCTTCTGCTACGTGGAGGCGGCCGCCAACATGTTGACGAACCCGGCACTCGATCCCTTCGCCAAGATTCCGGAGTTCAAGTACGCGGCCTGTCGCCTGACTCGAGGCACGGCCGCCGAGACGCCCGTCTAGACGCGGAAGCACGCGCTGGATCGGCAGCGCGGCCCGCCGATCGGATAGCGGCGGGGCTTGATGCGCGTCGCGCGCCCGGCTGTCGGTGGCGCTCGGCCGCGTCAGAATCCTCAAAGGCCATCGATGATGCGCCACTGCCGCGACCGTGCCGCCGCGCGCAGCGCCGGATCCGGGCGGACCGCGACGGCTTCGATGACGCGTTCCAGCAGCGGCAGGTCACTCGCCGAGTCGGAATAGAAACTCGAATGCGCAAGCTGGTTCCAGCGCAAGCCGCGTTCGGCGAGCCAGGCCGTGATGCGATCGACCTTGGCCGCAGCGTGACAAAGAGCACCCCGTACCGCACCGGTAAACCTGGCGCCGCGGACCTCGGCTTCACTCGCGAGAAGATGCTCGACGCCGAAGGCCTCGGCGAAGGGCGCAGCCACCACCCGGGTGGTCGCCGTGACGATGCAGCAAAGTTCGCCTGCCGCGCGGTGACGGCGAACGAGCTGGCGGGCGGGCACGGGCAGCGACGTCCCGACCGTCTGCGCGAATCGCGCCTGCAGATCGAGGGTCGTTTCGACCGATCGCCCTGCGAGCGTTCCCAGCGCAAAGCGGTGGAGCGAGGCCGCATCGAGTTCGCCATCCACATACCGGCGACAGTGCTCGAGATAACGTTCGTCGAATCCGGGCGCGAGCTCGCCCTCGGCGATCAGGAAGCGGATCCAGGACAGGCTGCTGTCGAACGGGATCAGCGTGTGATCGAGATCGAACAGCGCGAGCCGCGGCGCATCAGACATCCGCCACCGCCTCACCCTGGACCAGCCGTACGTCGAGCGCACCGCGCAGTGCATTGCACACGACGATGCGCTCTGCCCGCTCGAGATCCTCGCGCCGAATCGGCGCCTCGCAGGCCGACCAGTCGGGGTCGTCGAGCAGCACGCCGCGCATCACGCCGGGCAATACGCCGGCGCAGACCGGCGGCGTGAGCCAGCGTCCGTCCAGGCGCACGAATACGTTGCTGCGCCCGCCTTCGGTCAGCAGGCCGTCGCGGTTGAAGAACAGCAGGTCGAACGCGGCTCGCCGCGTCGCCTCCGCCACGGCGAGGTCGTAGCGGCGGCGCAGCGTGGTCTTGTGGCGCAGGAACGGATCCTCGCCATCGACCGGATCCCCCGCCAGCAGCACCGTGGCCTGCCCTTCGGCGAGGGGTTCGAGCGGCGCGACGACGATGTCGAAGCGGCCGTCCTTGTGCAGTGCGAGCCGCAGCCTCGATGCACCGCATGCCGGCAGCTGCAGGCATTGTCCGGCAAGGGCATGGGCGAGTTGCGTGCGGTCGAAGGCGAAGTCGAAAACGGCGGCGCTCGCGCCCAGCCTCGCGAGGTGGCGATCGAGGTGGCGGATCCCGCCGTCGCGACTGGCGTACATGGTCTCGAAAAGCTCGAAGCCCGGATCGAGCCCGGTCAGGAAACGTGCCTTGAGCATGCACTCCTCGTACTCTTCCTCGGCGTGACTGTCGATGACGATGCCGGCGCCCACCCCCATGCGCCCCGGACGCAGCCCGCCAGCGGCGATGGCACCGCCCACGGTCAGGGTCCGGATCGCCACCGACAGGCAGAAGTCGCCGCAGGCGGCGTCCGCCCGATCGGCGCCTGGCGCATCGATCCAGCCGATGCTGCCGGTGTACAGGCCGCGGGGCGTCGACTCGAGCTCGGCGATGATCTGCATCGTGCGGTGCTTGGGTGCGCCGGTGATCGATCCGCAGGGAAACAGCGCGCGCAGCAAGTCGGCGAAGCCCGTCGCCGCCGGCAGCTCGGCCTCGATGCTCGAGGTCATCTGGAACAGCGTCTGATACGGCTCGATCGAGAACAGCCTGGGCACGCGCACGCTGCCGGTCCGCGCGATGCGGCCCAGATCGTTGCGCAGCAGATCGACGATCATCAGGTTCTCGGCGCGGTTCTTGGTGTCCTCGCTCAACATGCGCGCGATCTCGCTGTCGCCCTCGGCCATGCGGGCGCGCGAGGCGGTGCCCTTCATCGGTCGCGCCAGCAGCTTGCCGCCGGCATTGCGCAGGAACAGTTCCGGCGAGCAAGACAGCACGTGGGTCGGGCCTTCATCGGCCGGGGGCAGCGCGATGAAGGCGCCGAAAGCAACCGGCTGGCGTGCGCGCAGGCGCCGGTAGAGGCTGACCGGCGCACCGAAGGTCCCGAAGTCGAGCCGGTAGGTGTAATTGACCTGGTAGGTCTCACCTTCGCCGATCGCGGCGTGGATGCGTTCGATCGCCTGATGGAAGGCGCCTCGATCGACGCTCGACCGGACATCGAGCACGCCCGCCGGCGCCGGGCCCGTCATCGAGGCCACGCCCGACACCGAACGCTCCTGTTCCGCCAGCCAGGCATCGACGGCCGCGGCGGACAGGCGCTGCAGGTGCTCGAAGAGGAGGAAGCGCAGCCCCCCGCGGTCGGCCGCGGCGAGTCGGTCGTCGCCGGCGTGCATCAGGCGTGCGCCCCATTCGTAGTCTGCCAGCATTACCGCATGGAGACCGGCACCGATGTCGGCACTGGCCGCTGCCCAGACCGCATCGAGGGCCGCGGGCTCGTCGCAACGATGCTCGCGCACGAAGCCGGTGTAGAGCCGGCTCGAGGGCTGCGCCCCGGTCGCGGTGCAGTCGTCGAGCAATGCGAAGCAATCCATCCTGCCTTGTCGCATGGTCACGAAGCGCGCCGGCCGATCAACTCCAGTCGTCCAGGTCGTGCCGGATCGTCTGCCGGTTGGCGATCAGTTCCTCGAGGCTTGGCTCGTTGTCGAGGGCGCGCCGGATCGCAAGCTTGGTCGCCTCGTAGTTGGTGCGGTACATGTCCTTCTTGTCCAGATTCGGGTCTCTCGCACAGCGCGGGTCGATCCACACCAGGCTGATGATGCACAGGTCGTTGGCGACGTCGCGCGGAATGACGCCCTCGATCACGCAGTCGAGCACCGCGTCGGCCGTCGCCGACTGGACGACACCGCCGAAGAGATCGATGTTCGCCGAGTCCTTCAGCGTCACCTTGGGAACCGTGATGGTGGCCGGGCGCACCATCTGGTTGCAGGCGCGAATGGCGAACATCGCCGTGTGGCCCTTGCTCTGCGCCATCATGTTGGCGAAGGCCTGTCCCACGGGGCCGTCTGTGCGACCGATCAGGATTTCGGGCATGGCGTCGGTGAATTGGCCTTCGGCCGCAAGGACCGTCGCCTCGCCGGCGTGAAAGACATACTTGTTCGTCATGTGACCTCCGCAGGATGTTGTCGCAGCACCCGCAGGCGCAGGCTGCCGGACCGGAACGCGGACCCTTGCGCGGACTCAGTCGGGGAGCAGCCATTCTCCCTTGCCGTCCGCAGCGAGGTCCCCGACGAGCCGGCGCGGCGCACGTGCCGGCAGCGAGCCGAACGGACCGCCATGATAAGCCAGGCTGCGCGAGAGCAGCGCCCAGTACACCTCGATGTCGTGCATCGTGGGGGCAAAGGTTGCCGGCTGCAGGGGCGCTTCTGCGGCAAACACCAGGGTGCCGCGACGCATCAGGTAGGCGCAGTGCCCGCCGACCTTCCCGCCCAGCGCGATCGTGCCCGCAACCATGCGCGAGGCCAGGAAGTCGCCGGCATCGCCGAAGACCACCGCCGTGCCGCGGCGCATGCGGTCGCCGAAGCGTGCACCGGCATCGCCCCGCACGATGAAGCTGCCGCCGCGCATGCCGTCCATGCTGCCGGGCAGTGCGCTCGCGGCATAGTCACCGACATTGCCGCCTACCTCCAGCCGTCCGCCCGCCATCTCGCAGGCGGCCAGAAGACCGGTATTGCCGCTGACGTGCAACTCGCCCGAAACGAGTTGCGCGCCGACGTAGTCGCCCGCATCCCCTTCCACCCGGATGCGCCCGCCGTCCATGGCACGGCCTATGCCGTCGAAGCGCGCCAGATCGCCTTCGAAGACCAGTTCCGGCGCTTCGGCGTGCGAGGCGGCGACATCGAAAAGCTCGCCGAGCGCCAGCTTGTCCTTGCCGTGCCAGACCGTCTGTCGCGCAAGACCGCTCGCATCGTGGGCCTGCGCCCACGCTGGCGTGATCCCGGCCATCTCCACCCGCAAGACGGGCTGTGCGCGCAGGCGCAGGCAGAAGCTCGTGCTCATGCCAGGCCCTCCCCGGCGACGATCCGGTGCAGTCGAAAGAGGAAGGGACCGAGCTTGCCACCGTAGTTGCCGGCCGAGATGCGCAGCACCCCCGCTGCGGCACCGCGCGCAACGACAGCCTCGATCCCCGCGCGCATCGCTGCCGCCACATCATTTTCGGTGAGGCCATCGATGACGATCTCCAGCACGCTGCCGACCGCCGGCGTCAGCTCGGTCCTGGCGGCCAGGGGAATGAGGGCAGGACAAAACGCGTCGTTGGTCGACGCGCTCAGGGCCGCGTACTTGCTGCCGATCTTCGAGCCGGATCGCACCACTCCACCGGGGAAGGGCATGATCACGCCAGGCACCGAGCGCATCGCGGCGACGCCGGCTTCGGCCGCCGCCAGCGCAGCGCCGGTGTCGCGTGCGAGGATCAGCAGGTTGCCGCCGCCGACCGCCTTCACCAGCGGCGTGGTTTCCTCGGCGAGAAATTCGCCGTCCATGACCGGCACGCGCCAGTAGCGCTTGCCGTCGATCATCTTCGAGATCTGCCAGCCGTCGCCGAAAAAGCGCAGGTTCTTTCCCAGCGCGATCGGGTCGCCGGCGCTCAGGCCGGCGAAGATCGCGGTGGTCGGGCAGGTCAGCACGCACTGCCCGACCCGGCGCTCGAGCTGTTTGGCGAGTTCCTTGCTGGACATCGCGAACAGCAACACCGCAATGCCGGGGCGCCCGTCCGGCGTCTCGTCGGCCGACAGCGCGCGCTCGACGCCCGCCTCGCAACCGCAGGCGATCACCGACGTGGCGAAGCCGGTCATCGCCGTCACCGCATGCTGCGCCCAGGTCGCGTCGTGCGCAGTGACGATTACCCGGGTCGCCCGCATCGGAAAGGCTTCGGCGAAGGTGTCGTCGATCAGCACCCCATTGCGTTCAATGGCGGCGGCGTTCGCGCTCAAGCTCGTGCTCCCTTGCCATGGAGTTGGCAGCTGTGCAGTGCGCCGCCATTGGCGCAGGAACACAGCTCGTCCTTGCTGATCCGGGCGTGGCGATAGTCGAGCGCGAGGTGCTCCTTGCTGTATCTGGCCAGGGTCCGCTCGATCGCAGGATCGAAGGCCGGTTCGACGAAGTGCGTGCCGCCCGTCGGCACGGCCTCGATACGCCCCCGCCTGGCGACGAGGACGCCATCCTTGAAGACATACTCGGGCGCGGTGAACATCGCCTCGCGGTCGTCCTCCTCCCGGTATACGGCGATATCGGCAGCCGCAGCTTCGCCGAGCTGGCCGCGGTCGCGCAGCCCGAGCAGCCTCGCCGGCGCAGCCCGGGTCATGATGGCGATCTCGTAGAGGCTCAGCTCCCGGGCGATCTCGCGCAGTTCGGCGGTGGCGGCGACATCCGGATGCAGCTTCGCCAGTTGCTCGTCGCGGAAGGGCTTGTCCATCAGCAGCCTGATCAGGTGCGGGTAGCTGGTGAAGGGGCCGCCGTTGGGGTGATCCGTCGTCAGCACGACGCGCCAGGGATCGTCCATCAGCAGGAAGATCTCGAGCCCGATCGCCCACTGCAGGGCATTGACGAAGCTCTGCTCACGGTAGCGGAAGGGCACGACCCCGCAGCCGGCATCGCACTCGATGTCGGCGCCGACGAACTTGCGCGGGCTGCCGAGCTCGGCATTGGCGACCTGGCGCATGGTGTCCCCGGAGGCCGTGACCGTCTGGCCGAAGATGATCTGGCCGACGTCGATGCTGATGTTCGGCGTCGCGTTCACCCGCTCGATCAGTCGTCGCGCGGCCGATGAGAACTTCTTCGGCCCCTCCTTCCCGTAGCTGTGGAACTGGATGTGTGTCAGATGGCCCGGCAGGCCTTCCAGGGCGTCGATGGTAGCCAGCGTCGATTCGATGTTTCCGGGAACGCCGAGGTTGCTGGCGTGGATGTGCAGCGGATGCGGTACGCCGAGCTCGCCCAGCGCGCGCGCCAGCGTGTGGATCACCCGGCGCGGCGTGATCTGCCAGTGCACATGGTTCTCGTCGACGTCGAGCTTGCGCTGGTTGAACTTGAACGCCGAGATGCCGCCCGGGTT
The DNA here is from genome assembly GCA_041565515.1 of Rhodocyclaceae bacterium. GTDB lineage: Bacteria > Pseudomonadota > Gammaproteobacteria > Burkholderiales > Rhodocyclaceae > Thauera. The sequence continues at coordinate 6,879 of JBFGUQ010000025.1, forward strand.
GACGACCTTGACGCCGAGGGCGCGACTGGCATTGATCGCCCAGCCGACGTAGTCGCGCATGCGCTCGAAGCCCTCGCCCTCGGCAAGCATGCGCAGGAAGATCTCGTCGTTGCCCAGCATGACGTAGGCGCCGTGGTCGAGGATCGGCGTATCTCCCATCTCCATGTGGGCATGGCGAGCGTTGGACATCGCCATCGCCGGCTCGAATGCGGCCGTATAGCCCATCTCGGCGTAGCGGTAGCCGGTGGCGAACGTGCCGGGCGTGCAGCAGCCGCCCGAGGCGAGCTCGAGAATGTTTTCCGGGGCGCCGATGCCGCGATGATCCTCCGGCAGCAGCATGCGGGCGAGATTGACCTTGCCGCCACCGATGTGGGTGTGCAGGTCGATGCCGCCTGCCATCACCACCATCCCGCCGACGTCGTACTCCCGGTCGACCGCCGCCGCAGGCGGCAGCTGGACGATGCGCCCGTCGCGCACGCATAGGTCGCGCACCACGCCATCGACTCCGTTGGCAGGGTCGTAGATCCGCCCGCCGCGCAGCCTGATCGTGCTCATCGACCGCCCTCCCCGCTCGCCGAACCCAGGCGTTCGCACAACCTGGTCGCCACCTCGGCGACCGTCGGCAGGCGGTCTTCGTACACCGGCACCAGCGGCAGCACCACGCCGCCGTCGGCGCGGAAGAGATGTCCTGCCGAGCCGATCCCAGGCGTCGACACCGGAATGAAGACATTCCGCCCCCCCACCGCCACCGCGGTCCGGAGCGCCGGATGGCCAAGCACGACGAGCGGGAGGTCGGACACGGGTGGGGCGAGTTCGGCGCCGAAGCTCGCCACCCACAGCAGCAGGTCGACGGCCTTGTCCGCCACCAGTCGGGTCGTGGCGTAACGCTGCGGCTCGTGCACGAGGCCCCGCGGAAGCACTCCGGTACGCAGCGGCAACCCCGACATCCACGCCAGCGCGTAGTTGGCCGTGTAGGCCCCGTGGTCGCCGCCGAGGCAGAACGAGGCCGCCCGGGTGGTCCGGTTGAGCGCATCGACGATCCGCAGCACGGCCTCGGCGAACAGGGCACCGTGTTCGGGCAGCCTGCCCGACTCCCATACCAGCACGCAGTAGCTCGCCGAGCGCATCCGCTCAGCGAGCGCTGCGAGCGCGTCGTCGGGCCTGGCGGGGCGTCTGCCGGAGACGAGCGCCGCCAGCATTGCCGCCACGTCGAACACGTCGCCCGCGGGGGCGAGCGCCTCCACCCGGTCCGCCTCCAGCCCGGTCCTGACCGGGCGCGCGCCGGCACCGACGAAGACCACTTCGCGCCGCACACTGGCATCGGCTGCCGGGGCACAGCGGTTGAAGAACTCCGGATAATGCTCGCCCGGGTCGGTCCCGAGGCAGACGACCAGGTCGGCACGATTGCGGATCTCGGCAAGCGTCGTATAGAACAGCCCGCGGTCCTGGAGCGCGCGCAGCGAATGCATCAGCGAGTCGCCCTTGGCATGGTCGAGCACCGCCCCGGTGGCATTGGCGAGCCGAAACAGCGCACGCGTACCCGCGACGTCGGTCGCCATGCCGCCGAAAAGCGCCTGACGACTCGCCCGCAACAGGGTCGCCGCGGCATCGAGCGCGGCTTCGAGGCTCACGGCCTGGCCATCGATTGCGGGCTCGCTTGCCGCTGCCTGCGTGCCGAACATCGACAGTGCCGCGCCGGCGCGCGAGCACTTCGAACCCGAGAGGTGCAGCGTCGTACCCGCGCTGCTCAGCGAGAAGCCGTCGCAAAGCAATGGGCAGACCGGGCAGGTCCAGGGCATGGACTCGGCCGTCCCCTTGGCGGCCGAAGCCTGGTTTCGGGCATTCATGTCCGACTCCATGCAAGCCATATGCCAATGCGGCGCAAGACCCGCAGGTGCGGCGAGCGCCCGGGCGCCGGCCGCTCGCCCGTGTCAGCCGCGCGCCGGCACGGGTCTGGTGTTCAGTAATGAAACACTGCCGGCGGCAGGTGTCACGAAAGGGCGCGACGGGCGCCACTGCGGCCGAGGTCGCCGTTGCTCGCCGTCGATGTGTTCGCCTGGCACGGATCGTGAGTGACGGAACCCAATCGATCCTTCGTCAGCGCCCGCGCGAGGGAATCCGGCGGTCGTGCAACGCTGAGGCCGTGAGCCAGGCGCGGGCCCCGGCTGCCTCGGCACGCCGCAGATCGCTCTCGTCGCGGATGCCGCCCGCGCCGATCAGCGACGCCTGCGGGGCGAGTGCGCCGACCTGCTGCAGGATCTCGAGATCGGGACCGTCGAAGGAGCCGACGCGATCCAGCGTCATGACGACGACGCGGTCCGGCCAGCACTCGGGAAGGTCCCAGCAGCGGCCGGGATCGAGCCGCTCCCCGCCGCGGCGGTCGAGCGACAGGATGCAGTGCTCGCGGTCGGCGAGGCTCGTGCGCGCCGTTGCCGGATCGGCCAGGGCCTCGCTGGCGAACACCGGCGTCACCCGAGCGCCGCCACTGCCGAGCGCGGAGCGCAGGCGGGCGAACGCCGACGCATCGCGGTAGCCGGCGTCGAGCCAGATCTCGACCGCGGGCAATGCCGCCAGCAGGGCGGCGAGCGTCGCGACCTGCGCGGGCTTGCCGGCAAGCGCGTCCAGGTCGGCGATGTAGAGGGTGCCGGAGGCGGCGTAGTCGAGGAGAATGGGCGCCACCACGAGCGCCTCGCTGGACTGGCACAGCGGCGAGGAAACCGGGCGATAGCGGCTGCGCACACCGCGTTGTGCCCGTACGACTTGTCCACCCATGAGGTCGATGACCGGTACGATTTGCATGAAGACGATAGGCAGCGTTCTGATCTACGAGTTTCTCAGTGCCGGTGGCCTTGGCGGGATGCCCGACGAAAGCGCGCACCTGTCAGCGGGGACGCACCGGCGCGGCAAGCCGCCCGGCGACGCGACGCCAACGGGTTGCGACCGGTCCCTGCTTGCACAGGGTATCGCGATGCGGGCCGCCCTCATCGCCGATCTTGCTGCGCGCGACGGACTTGCCGTCACCGCTGTCGATAGCCTGCTCGCACCGCTCACGGCCGGCCACGACCGCCTGTCGATGATACGCCCGCGAGCGGGCGAGGAGCCCGCCGCCTTCCTGCACCGTGTCGCGCCGGCCTTCGAGCGTGTCTGGGTGATCGCGCCCGAGACGGACGGCGTTCTTTCGACGCTGCACGACGCCGTCGGCGACGAGCGCTGGATCGGTTGCACCGGCCCGGCGATCACGCTCGCGTCCAGCAAGCGCAGGACGCGTGAACGGCTCGCCGGCCACGCAATCACAACCCCGCAGGGATGGCAGCCAGGGCTTCCGGCTCCACGCGAATCGGGCCCCTGGGTCGTCAAGCCGGACGATGGCGCAGGCGCGGAGGACGTCCGTTTCTTCACCGGCTTCGAGGCGGCGCGAGCGAACCTCGAATCCCGCCTGTCGAGCGGCCAGCCGGCCACGCTCGAAGCCTGGGTGGCGGGCGAGGCAATGAGTCTTTCGCTGCTGTGCGCGCCGCACCGAACCGAACTCCTGAGCATCAATCGCCAGCATATCGGCGTCGCCCCCGATGGTGCGGTTCGATACACCGGCGTGAGCCCCGCCATCGAGCAGGTGGCGAGTGCGGCGGGACGCGAATTCGCACAACTGTCGCGACGCGTGGCCGCGGCCGTACCCGGGCTGTCGGGTTTCGTCGGCATCGACCTCGTGCGCACGCCCGATGGCCGCCTGGTCGTCATCGAGATCAATCCGCGCCTGACCTGCGCCTTCGTCGGCTTGTCCGCCCTCCTGGGGCGCAATCTGGGCGTGGAGATCGTGCTGTCCGCGCCCGCGCCGGAAGCGCTCCCCGCCGGCAGCGCATGCGCATTCCTTCGCAGCCGTGCCGACGCCTGAGGCCCGCGACATGCCAGACCGACCCGTGATCGGATGGGACATCGGCGGCGCCCACGTCAAGGCCTGCCTGGTGGAGGACGGTCGAGTTCGCGATATCGCCCAATGGGCTGCGCCACTTTGGCAGGGGCTGGCGCCGCTGGATGGCGCCCTCGCCGCCGCCCGTGCCCGCTGGCCGGGACTTGGCGGTGGCCGCCATGCGCTCACCATGACGGCCGAGATGACCGACCTCTTTCCACACCGCGAGGCGGGTGTGACGGCGCTCGCCGCCCACCTCGCAGCGGCGCTCGGGCCCGACATCCACCTGTATGCGGGCAGTGCCGGATGGGTGGCGCCCACCGCGGCCCGCGAGCACTGGGTGGACATCGCCTCCGCGAACTGGCTGGCGACCGCAGAACTGGTCGCGCGGCGGAGACCGGATGCCTTGCTCGTCGATATCGGCAGCACCACGACCGACCTGATCCCGGTGGTCGGCGGCCGGCCGCAGCCGGCCGGGCGATCGGATGCCGACCGCCTGGCGTCGGGCGAACTGGTGTATCTGGGCGTCGTGCGCACGCCGCTGTGCGCCCTGGCGCGCCGCATCGTCTTCGACGGCCGCCGCGTCAACGTCATGAACGAGTTCTTCGCCACGACCGCCGACGTCTTTCGCCTGACCGGCGAGCTCGATGGCGCGCACGACCAGCATCCGGCGGCCGACAACGGTGAAAAGGACCTGGCCGCCAGCTGCGAACGCCTCGCCCGCATGATCGGGCGCGACGCGCGCGACGCCCGGGTGCGGCAGTGGCGGGCACTCGCGGGCGCCTGGCGCCACGCCATGCTGGGCGAGATCGGGCGCAATCTCGGCCGCGTCGTCCGGCAGGCGGATCTCGGCGACGGAGTGCCGGTGGTGGGCGCCGGCGCCGGTCAGTTCCTCGCGCGGATCCTGGCCGAGCGCTGCAATCGGCCGTTTGTGCCCTTCCATGCGCTGGTCGGCACGCCACCGGCTGCATCGAACTGGGCGGATGTTTGTGCCCCGAGCGTCGCCGTCGCCCTGCTGTTCGAACGCGAGGCCCCCTCATGTGGGTCGTGAAGCTCGGCGGCAGCCTCAGCCGCGACACCCTGCTGCCTGCCTGGCTCGAACTGCTCGCCCACGACGGGGCCGGACGCGTGGTCGTCGTGCCCGGCGGCGGCGAGTTTGCCGAGGCGGCGCGCGCGGCGCAGCGGCACTGGCAGTTCGGCGACCTGCCGGCGCACAACATGGCGATCCTCGGCATGTGCCAGTTCGCGCTGGTGCTGCAGGGACTGGCCCCGGCACTCGAACTGGCGGCCGACGAGCGCAGCCTGCGCCTGGCGCTTGCAGGCGGAAAGACGGCCCTTTGGATGCCTCTGGATCTGCTTCGCCGCGAGGCGGACGAGCTGACCAACTGGGACGTGAGCTCGGACAGCCTGAGCCTGTGGCTGGCCGACCGCCTCGAGGCGCAGGCCGTCGTGCTGGTGAAGTCCTGTCCTATCCCG
>JBFGUQ010000026.1:0-12255 GCA_041565515.1 Rhodocyclaceae bacterium
GCCGCAGGCACCCATGCACTCGCCTTCCTTGAGGGTGAACTTGCCGTCGGGCGTGGTCTCGTTGAAGTCGATGCCGAGCTTGTGCTTGACGTAATCGGCTGCATGCACGCCACCGGACAGGGCACAGGGCAGATTGGTGCACACCGTGATCTTGTGACGACCGACCGGATCGAGGTCGTACATGTTGTAGAAACTGGCGACCTCGAAGGCCGCGATGGCTGGCATGCCCAGATAGCCGGCGACGTAGTCGATGACATCCTTGGGCAACCACCCCTTCTCCACCTGCGCGATGCGCAGCGCGGCCATGACGGCGGACTGCTTCTGGTCGGGCGGATACTTCGCGACCTCGCGATCGATCTGTTGCAGCGATTCCTGGCTCAGCATGTCGTCTTCGTCTTCCGGATAGCCTGCCGATATTCCTCGGTTTCTGGCGGCGCCCCTTGGCGCCCTCGTCTCGTCGCGCCCGATTACCTGTCGATCTCGCCGAACACGACGTCCATCGTGCCGATGATCGCGACGACGTCGGCGATCATGTGGCCGCGGGCGATCTCGTCCATCGCCGCGAGGTGGGCGAAGCCCGGCGCACGCAGCTTCAGGCGGTATGGCTTGTTGGCGCCGTCCGAGACTGCATAGACGGCGAACTCCCCCTTCGGATGTTCGACCGCGGCATAGACCTCGCCCTTGGGCACATGCATGCCCTCGGTAAAGAGCTTGAAGTGATGAATCAGCTCTTCCATGTTGGCCTTCATCCGCTCGCGCGACGGCGGCGCAACCTTGTGGTTGTCGGTGATGACCGGACCCGGGTTGTTGCGCAGCCAGTCGATGCACTGCCTGATGATGCGATTGGACTGGCGCATCTCTTCCATCCGGCACAGGTAACGGTCGTAGCAGTCACCGTTCTTGCCCACCGGAATGTCGAAATCGAGGCGGTCGTACACCTCGTAGGGCTGCTTCTTGCGCAAATCCCAGGCGATGCCCGAACCGCGCAGCATCGGACCGGAGAAGCCCCAGCTCAGCGCCTGCTCGGGCGACACGACACCGATACCGACGGTGCGCTGCTTCCAGATCCGGTTGTCGGTCAGCAGCGTCTCGTACTCGTCGCAATAGGTCGGGAAGCGATTGGTGAAATCCTCGAGGAAGTCCAGCAGCGAGCCCTCGCGATTCGCGTTGAGCTCCCGCACGGTCTTCTCGTTCTTGAACTTGTTCACCTCGTACTTCGGCATGCGGTCGGGCAGGTCACGATAGACGCCACCCGGACGGTAGTAGGCCGCATGCATGCGCGCGCCGGACACCGCCTCGTAGGCGTCCATCAGATCCTCGCGCTCGCGGAAGGTGTACAGCACCATCGTCATCGCACCGATGTCGAGCGCGTGGGTACCGATGTTGAGCAGATGGTTCAGGACGCGGGTGACCTCGTCGAACATCACCCGGATGTACTGGGCACGCAGCGGCACCTCGATGCCGAGCAGGCGCTCGATCGCCATGCAGTAGGCGTGCTCGTTGCACATCATCGACACGTAGTCGAGTCGATCCATGTAGGGCACCGACTGGACCCAGGTGCGGGTTTCGGCGAGCTTCTCGGTGCCGCGGTGCAGCAGACCGATGTGCGGATCGGCGCGCTCGACGACCTCGCCATCGAGCTCGAGCACCAGACGCAGCACGCCGTGCGCGGACGGATGCTGCGGCCCGAAGTTGATCGTGTAGTTGCGGATTTCAGCCATTGCCGACGTCCCCGTAGTTCTCTTCACGCACGACACGCGGCGTGTTCTCGCGCGGCTCGATGGTGACCGGCTGATAGACGACCCGGCCCTGCTCGGGGTCGTAGCGCATCTCGACGTAGCCCGAAATCGGAAAATCCTTGCGGAACGGATGCCCGACGAAGCCGTAGTCGGTGAGGATGCGTCGCAGATCCGGATGGCCGGCGTACATGATCCCGTAAAGATCGAAAGCCTCGCGCTCGAACCAGTTGGCGCTCGCCCACAGGTCGCAGAGCGAATCGAGCACCGGGAAGGCGTCATCGTCGGCGAAGGTCCGCAGACGCACACGCCAGTTATGGCGCAGCGACAGCAGGTGCGCCGAGGAGGCGAAGCGCCTGCCCTCCCACACCGCGTTTCCGTATGTCGAGAAATCGAGACCGGAGATGTCCATCAACTGCTCGAAATGCAGATCGGCATGGTCACGCAGGGTGCGTGCCACCTCCAGATAATCCGCAGCGGCGACTTCGATCGTGACCTCTTCGCGATCGACGACGAGCGACTGCAACAGGTCACCGAACACGTCTCGCAGGGTCTGACTCAGGCGTTCAAGCTTGGCACTCATGTCTGTGGCACCCGTCAGCGCGCGATCGTGTTCGTGCGCTTGATCTTGTTCTGGAGCTGGAGGATGCCGTAGATCAACGCCTCTGCCGTGGGCGGACAGCCCGGCACATAGACGTCGACCGGCACGATGCGATCGCAACCGCGCACGACCGAGTACGAATAGTGGTAGTAGCCGCCGCCGTTCGCACACGAGCCCATGGAGATGACCCAGCGCGGCTCCGACATCTGGTCATAGACCTTGCGCAGCGCCGGCGCCATCTTGTTGCACAGCGTGCCGGCAACGATCATCAGGTCCGACTGCCGGGGACTCGGCCGGAAGACAACCCCGAATCGGTCGAGGTCGTAGCGGGCACAGCCCGCGTGAATCATCTCGACAGCGCAACAGGCCAGACCGAAGGTCATCGGCCACAGGGAACCGGTACGCGTCCAGTTGATGACCGCATCGAGCGACGTCGTGACGAAGCCCTCGCGAAAGACACCCTCAATGCTCATGAATCACTCCCAGTCGAGTGCGCCGTTCTTCCACTCGACGATGTACCCGATGACCAGAACCGCAAGGAAGACCATCACCGAACCGAAGACGAACCAGGCCACCTCGCCTGCGGCGATGAACTCCTGGAAAACCGTCGCCCACGGAAACAGGAAGGCGATCTCCAGATCGAAGAGGATGAAGAGGATGGCGACGAGGTAGTAGCGGACGTCGAACTTCATGCGGGCGTCTTCGAACGCCTCGAAGCCGCACTCGTATGGTGACAGCTTCTCGCTGTCGGGGCGATAGGGGGCGAGAAGGCGCCCTAGTATGACTGGAGCAAGTCCGAAACCGAGACCAACGAGAATGAACAGCAAGACAGGAAAATAGCTTTCCAGCATGGTCCAATTACCCCCATTGAATTGACGACTGAAACGTCGCCATTATTGTTTTGGCTGCCCTGCATGGAAACGCCCGCATACGCGGGCGTTCTCCGTAATCTGGTGCCGACGGTGAGACTCGAACTCACACGGCTTTCGCCACTACCCCCTCAAGATAGCGTGTCTACCAATTTCACCACGTCGGCTACTTCGTTTTCAAAGCCAAAAAATTATACGATGTTTTGCGCGGTGCGCAAAGATCCCGCGGCGCAATTATTTCGGGATCGACTGCGCTTTCGAATCGTCCGCCGGAGCCGGGGGAACGACCGGCGCAGTGTCCGTCGCAGGCGCTGTCTGGACACCTTCCATCACACTGGAAGGCGCGGCAGGCTTGTCACTCGCGAGATAGCTCAGGCTCAGGCTGGTGAGAAAGAACACCGTCGCCAAGGCGCCCGTGGTTCGGCTGAGAAAGTTCGCCGACCCCGAAGAACCGAACAGGCTGCCCGACGCTCCACTGCCGAATGCAGCCCCCATGTCGGCCCCTTTGCCGTGCTGCACAAGAACCAGGCCGATGACACCCAGGCCGACCAGAACATGCACCGTAAGGACCAGGGAAAAGAGATAGTCGCCCATCACAAACCTTAAAAGATTGAAACGTTACAGAATCAGGCCACTGCCGCTGCGCGACAGATGGCCGAAAAATCGATCGCAACCAGCGATGCTCCACCAATCAGACCGCCGTCGATATTCGGCATCGAAAACAGTTCGGCTGCGTTCTCCGGTTTGACGCTGCCGCCGTACAGAATTCTCACCTTCTCGGTCGCAACCCCGCGAACCCGAAGCCACTCGCGAATGCCCGCGTGAACGTCGGCCGCCTGCGCCGGACTGGCCGACCGACCCGTCCCCACCGCCCACACCGGCTCGTAAGCGATGACGGCCCGGGCCAGATCCACCGGGCCGAGCGCCTCGATCACCGCGGACAACTGCCTGCCGATCACATCCATGACCTGGCCCGCGTCGCGCTCGGCAAGCGTCTCGCCGACACAGACGATAGGCACCAGCCCGGCCGCTAGTGCCGCCGCCGCCTTGCGCCCGACGGCAAGATCGGCCTCGCCGAACAATGCCCGGCGCTCCGAATGCCCGACGATCACATAACGGCAATCGAACTCGGCCAGCATCGCCGCGCTGACCTCACCCGTGTATGCGCCTACCGGGAACTCGCATACGTCCTGCGCCCCGAGAGCGGCCGCCCGAAGAAGCTGCCCCGCCTGCGCCAGATACGGATAGGGCACGCAGACCACCACCTCCACGCCAGCGACCGGTTCTAGCGCCTCGATCAACGCCCGATTGGCCGCCAGACTTCCATTCATCTTCCAGTTGGCGGCAACGAGCTTCATGACGGAATCGGGGAAAGGCTTGCGCTAAATCGGGGGATTATAGTGGTTCGGGTGGTAGCCCGCAAAAGAGAAATGGAGCAGGCAGCGCTTGCAGCCAGAAACACAGATCAATACGATTGTTCAACTCTCGTTGCATGGTTGCATCTATCAACACGCCAAAGCAATACGCCCAAGCATTGGCGAACGAGCTGTCCGCCAGATCTTCGCGGCGCTGGCATGCCGAGATCGATGCCCTCTCCGACACCGCGTATCGGGTCCTGCGCCGGCGCATCGAAGCCTTCCTGGCGCTGCCGGCCACTCTGCGGCGCAAGGACCCGGCCCGTCTTGAGGCCCAACTCGCGCGCATCGGAACACTGCAAGCCTGAGGGGTGGATTTCCGGAGCCTCGGCGAAGCCTCCCTCGTCTTCGATCCCGCGCGGCGTTGAAGGCAGGCAAGAGGCAGCCCGGCAGCTGCCTCGCCAGCCGCGTCATGGGCTTCTATCCTGGCGCTGCTGCTCGGCCTATCGTCGATCCCGCGCCCTGGGACACGCTCGGCTTGTCCGTGCCGATGGACAGCGTCATCCCGCGGGCGATTGCTGACCGATCTGGACCAACCGAATATCATGTGAATCCCGCCTTCCCCGCCCCATGCCTGGCCGCCGCCGTGGCTGGGCTGACACGGAGATTCCTGTGATCGACCCGAACACCGTGATTGCCGATGATCACGATCGCAGCCGGACTTGCAGCCCACCGGGATGCAAGCCGTGAGCGATGCCGAGCAGGTCCCTCAGGCCCATGTCGCCCCGTCATGGCACGCGATAGACGCGGAGCACGTGGCAAGCCTGCTGCAGGTCGACCCCGCCACGGGCCTCGCCGATGAGGATGCGACGGCGCGGCTTCTCCTGCATGGTGCCAATCGCCCGAGCGGCCGGCCGGGCCGCAGCGCGCTTGCCCGTTTCCTGCTCCAGTTGCTGCAACCGCTGGTGCTGGTGCTGATCGCCGCCGGCCTGGTCACGGCCGTGCTCCAGGAATGGGTGGACGCCGGGGTCATATTCGCGGTCGTCATGGTCAATGCGGTGGTCGGTTTCGTCCAGGAAGGAAAGGCCGAGGCCGCGCTGGCGGCACTCGCCCGTGCGGTATCGACCGAGGCAAAGGTGCTGCGCGGCGGACGGCATCGCAAGCTCGACGCGGCTCAACTCGTGCCGGGCGACGTCGTTCAGCTGGCCGCCGGCGACAAGGTCCCGGCCGACATCCGCCTGATCGGCGGCAAGGAGTTGCGCACGGCCGAAGCCGCGCTGACCGGTGAATCGGTGCCGGTGGACAAACTGGCGGCCGCCCTCCCCGCCGACACACGACTCGCGGACCGCCGCAACATGGCCTATACCGGCACCCTCGTGGTCGCCGGCCAGGGCCGGGGACTGGTCGTCGCCACCGGTGACGCAACCGAAGCGGGCAAGATCTCCCGCCTCATCGGGGCAACGCCGGCGTTCAGCACCCCGCTCACCCGCAAGATGGGCCTCTTCGCCAGGCGCCTGCTGGTCGCGATCCTGTTGCTGGCAGGGCTCACTTTCGCCGTCGGCGTGATGCGCGGCCAGGCGGCCGTCGACATGTTCCTCGCCGCGGTGGCGCTCGCGGTGGGCGCGATTCCGGAAGGCCTGCCGGCAGCGATGACGATCACGCTGGCGATCGGCGTCGGGCGCATGGCGCGACGCCGGGCCATCATCAGGAAGCTGCCGGCGGTCGAAACCCTCGGGAGCACCACGGTAATCTGCTCGGACAAGACCGGTACGCTGACGCAGAACGAGATGGTCGTTCGCCAGCTGTGGTCCGGCGGCAAGGCCTATGCCGCAAGCGGCATGGGCTACTCGCCGGAAGGCGGGATCGAGCACGAGGGCGCGCCGATCGAGCCCTCGGGCGCGCTGCGCGAGACCCTGCTGGCGGCAGCGCTGTGCAACGACGCGCGGCTGGTGCGTGACGGCCATGACTGGATCATCAGCGGCGACCCGACCGAGGCTGCACTGCTGAGCGCCGCGCGCAAGGGCGGCCTCGACGAGGAGACCCTGAATGCGGTGTTTCCGAGGCGGGACGAACTTCCCTTCGATGCCGAGCGGCGCTTCATGGCGACCCTGCACGACATCGAGGGCATGCAGGTCGTCTATGCCAAGGGCGCAGTCGAGAAGCTGCTGCCGGCCTGCACGGCGATGCTCGACCACCAGGGCAGGATGGTCGAGCTGGATCTGGCCACGATCAACAGGTTTGCGGTGCACATGGCCGAGGAAGGGCTGCGCGTGCTCGCCGTGGCGCGATCAGAACTCGCGCCCGGGCGGCAGCTCGACCAAGAGCACCTGCGAACGGGCCTGGTGTTCCTTGGCCTGATCGGCATGATCGACCCGCCCCGTCCGCGCGCGATCTCCTCGATCCGTACCTGTCACACCGCGGGCATCCGGGTGAAGATGATCACCGGCGACCACCCCGGCACCGCCATCGCGATCGCCCGTCAGCTCGGCATTGCCGACCACGACGCGCAGGTCATGAGCGGGCGGGAACTGGCCGGGATCGATGACCTCGTCCTGCGCCGCACGGTGGCCGAGATCGATGTCTTCGCCCGCGTCGAACCGGCGCAGAAGCTCAGGCTCGTCCGGGCGCTGCAGGCCAACGGCGAGGTGGTGGCGATGACGGGTGACGGCGTCAATGACGCACCTGCGCTCAGGCAGGCCGACATCGGCATCGCCATGGGGCTCGGCGGCACCGAGGTCGCCAAGGAAGCCGCCGCGATGGTGCTGACCGACGACAACTTCGCCACCATCGAAGCGGCCGTCGAGGAGGGGCGCGGAATCTACGACAATCTGGTCAAGTTCATAACGTGGACCATCCCGACCAACGCCGGCGAGGGCCTCGTCATCCTCACCGCCGTGTTTGCCGGAACCGCGTTGCCGATCACGCCGGTGCAGATCCTGTGGATCAACATGAGCACCGCGGTCCTGCTCGGCATGACCCTCGCCTTCGAGCCGGCCGAGCAGCACATCATGCGGCGCCCGCCCCGCCCGCCGGCGGCGCCGATCCTCGACCGCGTGCTGTTGTGGCGCATCGTGCTCGTCGGCCTGCTGATGCTCGGCGGTGCCTTCGGCATGTTCGAGTTCACACTTCACCGCGGCGGGTCGCTGGAAGAGGCCCGCACGGTCGCTACCAACGTCTTCGTCATGATCGAAGTGGCCTACCTGTTCAACTGCCGCTCGCTGACACGTGCATCCTGGGGACGAGGCGGCTTCGTCAATCCCTGGGTCTGGGCCGGCAGCGCGACGATGATCACCCTGCAGATGGCATTCACCTATCTGCCGGCGTTCAACCAGGTGTTCGAAACGGCCCCGATCGGCGCGGACGCGTGGCTTGCCATCGCCATGCTGGCCGCAAGCGCATGGTCTATCGTCGAACTGGACAAGGCCCTGCGGGGCCGTGCGCTGCGCGCTGCGCAAGCGTGAGCCTGCCGGCGCCGGCGCTCACGGCCAGACCCGCGCCCACGCGCCCCGAGGCCGGCGCCGTCGCGACGGGGAGCAATCGTCGCCGCGAAGCGCTATGCTTTGCACTGCGCGGTCGAACGGATCGTGCGAAATCGACCCGGCCTTTTCGCCCCGGCCAGGAGGAAGGGCGGCAACAGCGCATCACGCTCGCCGTGATCAGACGGTGAGATTCGAACCCAACGAACCGACGCGGTGACTGCAATGGAAAAACCGGTACATGTCTTCAAGGATCTGTTCGCCCAGCTCGGCCTGCCGGACGAGGGCGACGCGATCCAGGACTTCATCAAGGCCCACGCCCCGCTTCCGCACCAGGTAAAGCTCGTAGATGCACCGTTCTGGACCGAATCCCAGGCCGCGTTCCTGCGCGAGGAGCTTGCCGAGGATGCGGACTGGGCGGAGCTGGTCGATCAGCTCGACGCGGCGCTCAGGCAGGGCTGACCAATGCCCGCCGTGACGGCGGACGGAGCGGCGCCCCACTCCGGATGGATCAGCCGAAGCGTCCGGTGATGTAGTCCTCGGTTTCCTGCCTCTTGGGCTTCAGGAAGAGTTCGTCGGTGACGCCGAACTCCATCATCTCGCCGAGATACATGTACGCGGTGTAGTCCGAGATCCGCGCCGCCTGCTGCATGTTGTGCGTCACGATGACGATCGTGAACTCGCTCTTGAGCTCGTTGATCAGTTCCTCGATACGCGAGGTGGAGATGGGGTCGAGCGCCGAGGTCGGCTCGTCGAGCAACACCACCTGCGGCTTCACCGCAATGCCGCGCGCGATGCAAAGGCGCTGCTGCTGCCCGCCCGACAGGCTCATGCCGCTCTGGTTGAGCTTGTCCTTGACCTCGTCCCACAGTGCGGCCTTGCGCAAGGCCCACTCGACGCGTTCGTCCATCTCGCTCGACGACAGCCGCTCGTGCAGCTTCACGCCGAAGGCGATGTTGTCGTAGATCGACATCGGAAAAGGCGTCGGCTTCTGGAACACCATGCCGATCTTCGCCCTCAGCACGCTCACGTCGACGCTGGGGTCGAGCAGATTGCGTCCGTCGAACAGCAACTGGCCCTCGGCGCGCTGCTCCGGATAGAGGTCGTACATGCGGTTGATGGTCCGCAGCAGGGTCGACTTGCCGCAACCGGATGGACCGATGAAGGCAGTGACCTTGTGGCGCGCCATCTTGAAGTTGATGTCCTTCAGGGCGTGGAACTTGCCGTAGAAGAAGTTGAAGTCCTTGAATTCGATTTGCGCGTCGCTGATTACCATATTCGTTCCGAATCGTCGCGCCGCAGCCGGCCGCGATTGATGTCCAGTCGTCAGTTGATCTTCTCGGCCCGGAGAAAGACACGGGCGATGATGTTGAGCGCAAGCACGCCGATCGTGATCAGCAGCACACCGGCCCAGGCCAGCTCCTGCCAGTTGCCGAAGGGGCTCATCGCAAACTTGAAGATGGTGACCGGCAGGTTTGCCATCGGCTCGTTGAGGTCTGCGCTCCAGAACTGGTTCGACAAGGCCGTGAAGAGCAGCGGCGCGGTCTCACCCGCGATGCGCGCCACCGCGAGCAGCACGCCCGTCAGCACGCCGGCGCGCGCCGCGCGCAGCGTCACCTTCAAGGTCACGATGCTCTTCGTCGCCCCCAGCGCGAAGGCCGCCTCGCGCAAGGTATTGGGGATGAGCTGCAGCATGTTCTCGGTCGTGCGGATGACCACCGGCAGGACAATCAGCGCCAGCGCGATGACCCCCGACCAGCCAGAGAACTTGCCTGTCTGGGCCACTACGACGGCATAGACGAACAGGCCGATCACGATCGATGGCGCCGACAGCAGCAGGTCGTTGACGAAGCGGGTGACCTGGCCGAGCAGGCTGAAGCGCCCGTACTCGGCAAGGTAGACCCCGGCCAGGATCCCGATCGGCGTGCCCACCAGGGTCGCCAGCACGACCATGATCAGGCTGCCGACGATCGCGTTGAGCAGGCCGCCCACCTCGTCCCCGGGCGGCGGCGTCATCTCGGTGAACAGGGTCAGCGACAGGCCGGAAAGACCCAGTCCGAAGACGGTCCACAGAATCCAGCCGAGCCAGAACAGGCCGAAGGCCATGGCCGACATCGACAGCGTCAGCGCCAGCTTGTTGGTGAGTTTGCGTCTTGCAAGCAGGTTCATCGTTGGCCTCGCTCAGCTCTTTGCGCCCTCGCCCCGGGCGAGGCGCATCAGCAGCAGTTTGGACACGAGCAGCACGACCAGCGTGATCGCAAACAGGATCAGGCCGAGTTCCATCAAGGCGGCGGTGTGGAGCCCGGGATCGGCTTCGGCGAATTCGTTCGCCAGTGCCGAGGTGATGCTGTTCCCGGGCGCGAAGAGGGAGGCCGAATTGAGGAAGTTGGTGTTGCCGATGACGAAAGTCACGGCCATGGTTTCGCCCAGCGCCCGGCCCAGACCGAGCATGACTCCGCCGATGACACCGGTCTTGGTGTAGGGCAGCACCACGCCCCACATCACTTCCCAGGTCGTCGCACCGACCCCGTAGGCCGACTCCTTGAGCATCGCCGGCGTCACTTCGAAGACGTCGCGCATGACCGAAGCGATATAGGGAATGATCATGATCGCGAGGATGATGCCGGCACACAGCAAACCGATGCCAAGCGGCGCACCGGCGAAGAGGATGCCGATGATCGGAATCTGGCCAAGGGTGGACTGCAGCGCAGGCTGAATGTATTCGGCGAAGATCGGCGCGAACACGAGCAGGCCCCACATGCCATAGACGATGCTCGGGATGGCGGCGAGCAGTTCGATCGCCGTCCCCAGTGGCCGCCGCAACCACACGGGCGACAGCTCGGTCAGGAACAGTGCGATGCCGAAACTCACCGGCACGGCGATCAGCAGCGCGATCGCCGAGGTCACGAGGGTGCCGTAGATCGGAATGAGGGCGCCGAACTCCTCCATCGGAGGATTCCAGGCGTCGGAAAACAGGAAGCCGACACCGAAGGCCTCGATGCTCGGCCACGAAGCATAGCCGAGGGCGCCGATGATCGCGGCAAGCAGGGTAAGCGCCAGAACCGCGAACGCCCTCGCCGTCAGGCCGAAGAGCCTGTCCCCGAGATTCCTCGTCACTGCAGTCCAGAATTTGCTCGCTTGCATTGAGTTGCCCTTCGCGGCGGCGGTCTCGACCCCACCGCCCCCGGAAAGGTTGAGGCCAGGGGCCGAAACTGCCCCTGGCTGTTGGGCGGACCGAGGCACGCAGACTCGTCCGACGTCTTACTTGCCGGCCCAGACGGTCGCACCCGAACCATCCTTGATCTGCCCCCAGGAGGACAGAATCAGCTCGACGGTCTTCTGGGGCAGCGGCACGTAATCGAGCTCGAGCGCCATCTTGCCACCGTCCTTGTAGGCCCACGCGAAGAACTTGAGTGCTTCGGTCGCCTGCGACGGCTTGTCCTGCTGCTTGTGCATCAGGATGAAGGTGGCACTGGTGATCGGCCATGCGGCCTTGCCCGGCTGGTCGGTGAGGATCTCGTAGAAAGCCGATTTCGTCCAGTCCGCATTTTCCGCGGCAGCAGCAAAGCTGGTTTCGCTCGGCGCGACGAACTCGCCATCCCTGTTGCGCAAGATGGCATGCGCGAGCTTGTTCTGCTTGGCGTAGGCAAACTCGACGTAACCGATCGAGCCCGGCAGTCGCTGCACGAAGGCGGACACGCCTTCGTTACCCTTGCCGCCGAGGCCCACCGGCCACTGCACGGCCGTGCCTTCCCCGATCTTTTCCTTCCAATCCGGCGACACCTTCGACAGGTAGTTCGTGAACACGAAGGTCGTGCCGGAGCCGTCGGCGCGGCGCACCACACCGATGGCCTGCTCCGGCAATTTCAGGCCGGGGTTCAGTTCGGCGATCGCCTTGTCGTTCCACTTGGTGATCTTGCCCTGATAGATGTCTGCCAGCAGCGCGCCGGTCAGCTTGAGATCGCCCGGCTTGATGCCTTCGAGATTCACCACCGGCACCACCGCACCGATCACCGTCGGAAACTGTTGCAGGCCATCCTTTTCGAGATCCTCGACCGTCAGCGGCATGTCGGAGGCACCGAAATCGACCGTCTTGGCCTTGATCTGGCGAATACCGCCGCTCGACCCGATCGACTGGTAATTCACCCGGTGGCCCGTCGCCTTGTTGTAGGCATCGGCCCACTTGGCGTAGATCGGAGCAGGAAACGACGCACCCGC
>JBFGUQ010000027.1:0-12065 GCA_041565515.1 Rhodocyclaceae bacterium
GCGCCCGTGCCAGGTCTCGAGCGGCGCTCTCAGCGCGAGCGGGTCGAAGGCCGCGGCGATATCGGCATAGCGGACCAGTTCGGCGTCCGCTGGCGGCTGCAGGCCGCCCTCGATACCGGCGAAGGGCTGGCGGTTGGGCAGCTGCGGATCGGGAATCGGCAGTCCGTCGGGCCAGCGCCGCTGCCAGTTCGCGAGCAGGGGTTCGACCAGGCGGCGCCGGACCGCCGGCGCCTCGAGCGCGAGGCCGAGGGCATGGTCGCGCTCGCCGCCGAGGCGGTAGCGCAAGGCCAGTCGCAGCGCTTCGGCGCGACAGCCGACCGCTGCCGCCCGCGTCGCGCTGGCGCAGCCTTCGCGCCACAGCATCTGCGCCGCGGCGAGCTGGTTCGCACGCAGCGTGGCGGCATCGATCGCATCGGGCACATCGACACCGTGTCGCCAGGGCAGGCCGTAGTACGGCAGGCCGGTCGCGGCCAGGCGGGCTGCGACCGGCGGGCTGGCGCTGGTCTCGTCCCACGACTGGCGCGAGAAGATCGGTGCCGCGTTCTGGTGGCAGGCGAGACAGAGCGCACGATTGGCATAGCCGACCTCGGCCCGGCCGCCGGCCCGATAGTCGTTGACGAGCTGGAACTCGAAGCGGCCGGCGGTCTCGTTGTAGCTGATCACCTCCAGCGCGGCGGCCTTTTCGTGGTAGGCGACATACAGGCGGTCGCGCAAGTAGGGGTGGCCGGGCGGAGCATGCGCGGGCGGCTCCCCGGTCACGGCCGCGACCACGCGCGGATAGCGGAAGGCCTCGACGTCACCGGCAGCGTGGCGCTGCAGCGAGCGACCCAGCGGGATCAGCACCACCGACAGGCCTGCCGAGGGCGCCTCGGGGTCGAGTTCGCGGGCGATCCGCTGCAGCAGCGCCGGGAAGGGGAAAGGCACCTGGGGTTCGCCCCCGGCGTCGACTTCGAGCAGGCGATCGAACAGCGAGCGGCCCGCCGGCGGCAGGCTCTGCCCCGGGGTCTCGACGGCACCGGCCGGCAGCGCGTGCAGGGCGCCGCACAGGCTCAGCACGGCAATCGGACAGCGCGATCGACGCAATTCCCAACTCCTTTGTCGGCCCGGTGCGGCCCGCCGGCGAGCCGCCAAGCGCGCTTGCAGGATCGGGCCGAGTGCGCCGACGACCGCAGGCAGGCCGAAGCCTGCGCCACGGAGCAAGGTGCCGTCTGCGCGTCGGGCGGGCTCCCGCCCGCCAGTGGCCGCCGCTCGCGCCCGCAGCCGGCCCCGCATCGTGTGCCGCCGCCCCCGTCTAGTCCGTTCGCCCGGCAACGACCAGGCGCTGCTGGGTGCCGGTCCAGCAGTCCTGGGGCGTCTTGCCGGTCTTCATGAACTCGTCGCGGGCACGCTCGGCGATTGCCTCGTTGTAGAGCACGAAATTCACGACGAAGCTGCGGTCCATGTAGGCGCGACCGAGGTAGAAGCCCGGATAGACCATGCGGATCTCGTCGCGGATGGCAAAGCCGTCGCGGCCGGCGATGAGGTCGGGCATGCGGCGGTAGCCCGGAAGCTCGTCGGTGAAGGCGTAGTCGATGATGATGGATTCGCGTCGGCTGTCGAGCAGGCTCTGTCCGCAATAGAGCTTGGCCGGGAACAGCAGCCACTGGTCCTTGCCATCGACGGTGATCGTCTGCAGGGGCTTGTCGGCGCTCTCCTCGACGAGGCCGAGCTTCTTCAGCAGGCCGAGGTCCTCGATGCGGTTGCGCAAGACGCGCTCGTCCCGATAGAACACCTTGCCCTTCCACAGCGTCTCGCCGACGAGGTCGAGCTTGGCGCCGGCAATGTTGACCACCAGCCCCCTGAGGCCGCCGCCGGCGATTTCCGACAGGCGCAGCTTGCCGCTGCCGCCGCGCGGGAAGAACAGGTCGCCCTCGTAGGCGCCGTCGGGAATGGGGCCTGCGGTGAGCCGGGCGTAGATCTGGTCGACCTGTTCCTGGTCGAGATGGGACAGGTTCTTCGGCGTGATCTTGTAGAGGTCGGCGGTCGATAGCGGATAGCGGTATTCGAGCTGCGCGAAATCCGGTTTCCCGGCGTAGCCCTCGGTGTGTGGCGCGAATGCGATCTCGGGGGCGGCCTTCTCCTCGCTGTCGAAGAAGCCGCAGGCGGACGCGGCAAGGGCGGCCGCGACGCAGGCGGCGCGGGTGATGAGCGTGGCGGATCTCATGGCTTTCCCCCTTTCGATCACAGCGTCGCGAGGAAGGCGATCAGCGCCTTCTTGTCGCTTTCGGAAAGGTCCTCGCCGAAGCGATGGCCCTCGTTCTCGATCTCGGCGGTGCAGCTGCTGTAGACCTGCTTGATCAGGTATGGCCGCGCCTTGAGCGCTTCGACCAGTGCATTCGGCTTGCCGACCAGTTCGCCGGTGATGTCCTTGAGGTCGTCGAACACGCGGGCGCCGGTTTCCTTGCCAAAGCGCTGCTCCAGGCTGGTCTTCAGCTTCTTCGGCGAGGTCTTGGCGCGCACGAGGTCGACGATGAACTCCTTGTGCTGGAAGTTGCCGATCGTGCCGGCGGTGACGCCGCGGCCGTCGATCTCGCTGGGGATCGTCAGTTCGAAGCCGAGCAGCTTCTCCTTGTCGGTGCCGTCCCACAGCCGCGGCCCGATGCGCAGGGTGACGTCCTGATTGAGCAGGGTCACCTTCGGGACGCGCCTGGCCGGGTTGAGCAATTCCTCCATCGATGCCTTGTACAGTTCGTAGCGGCCCTCGACGCTGGGGTCGTAGGTCACGCAGGCGGGCTGCTCGCCCGGCGGCAGCAGCTTCACGGTGGCGGGATCGACGTAGCGCGGCCGCATCGCGTAGAAGTCGTTGGCGGAATTCCTCGGCTTGCCGCACAGCTCGGGGCCGAGCGCGTTGTTGTGCAGGAAGGGCGCGTGCGCCCACAGGTTGAGCAGCGAGATGTTGCGGTAATAGCCGCGGCCGCCGTCGCCCGGCTCCTTGACGTTGGGGTCGGCGGGTTGCGCGCGCAGGGTCTCGGAGCCGTACTCCTGCCAGATGCGGCCGGTCATGTGGTTCGAGTGCAGCGCCCGGCAGCGGAAGGTGCCGACCTCGGATACCGGGGTGTTGTGGTCGTTGCCGAGCCAGTCCGCGCGCAGGCCGGTCTTGAGGTCGATCTTGTGCAGGTCGAGACTGGCGAACTGGCCGGCAGCCGCTTCCGGCTGGCTGGAGTGACAGCGGGCGCAGGTATTGGCGAAGACCTCGCGGCCGCGCGCGACTGCGTTGGCGCCGAACTCGCGCTCGAGATCGGCGAACAGGTCCTGCTCGGTGTAACGGGCGTTCGGCGTCACCGCGCGCAGCATGTTCTCGCGGGCCGCGCGCAGGTCGGTGACGTGGGCCTCGGCCGACATGAAGAAGTCGAGGACGTTGACCAGGCGGTCTTCGATGGCGCGGAAATTGGGGCAGTCGCGCCGGCACTGGCCGATGTTGAACGGCGTCTGGCCGAAACCGCGCTGCTGCGGGTCGATCTGGCGCAGGTCGGACAGGTGGTTCATCCAGCACTGCTCGGAGCAGGAGCCGATGTTGAAATACACGCGCTGGATCGCCTCGAGCGCGCCGATCGAATCCTCGCCGCCCTTGAGGATGTGATGAACGGTTTCCTGCTCGAGGGACTTCTTCCAGCACTTGCCGTCACGCCCCGGTTCGCACCAGCAGCGGGTCTCGTCGGTCTCCTTGCCGCAGGACGCGACCTTGCGCCATTTGAGCACCGACTCGCCCTCGAAGGTGGGGCGCTTGGCGATGTTGATCAGCGCGTTGATCGTGCCGGGGTTGTTCACCTGGTCGGTCGGGATCGCCGAGGTATCGCTCGCGCCGGGCCGCGCATGGGCGAACATCTGCCATTCGAGCGTGTTGGTGGCCATGCCGGAGACCATGATTTCGGAGATGCGGGTGTACTGGTTGCCGACGAGGCCCTTGATGTTCTCCCACCTCGGGTTTGCCGGGTCGGCGGGTGGATTGATGGGGTCGAAGGCGATGTGGCATGAGCCGCAGGCGGTGCCGATCAGGAAGGGCGGCTCGATCGCGCCGTCCTGAAGGTGCGAGCGCGGCGCCTCGGCGCCGCCGCCGGCCGCGGCGATCGGGCGGTTGTAGCCTTCCCAGCTGCCGGCGCGCCCATTCAGGCGCTCCCACGCCGCCTTGTCGAAACGCGGGTTGGGAAACTTGCGGATGCCGAGCGCCCCGGTCGATGTGCCGAACTTGAGATCGCAGGCGGACTGGCGCTGATCCCGGGGCCCATGCGCGTCGCCCTCGTTGAGCGGGGCGTCACGGAAGTCGCACGCCGGGTCCGGGTAGCCGCTGCGGCCGACGTAGCCGAGCAGCTCCTCGTCACCGGGACACCAGTCGAGGCCGTAGGTCTCGTCCAGGCTCTTGGCGGGGCAGTTGTCCGAGCCCGGGGTGCAGCAGGACGGGTCGTTGATGATGCCCCAGGCGCGGAAGCGGTCGTCGCGCTCGTCGGCCCGCAGCACGCGGAACCAGTCGATCAGCACGCCGACGCGCTGCTGGAAGACATAGGTATGGAAGCGGTCGTTGCCGGCGGTGGCCTTGAACCAGATCAGCCGCCCGGCGCACTCCGACGCGTTCAGCCCCTCGCGCGCGCAGGCCTCGTAGTAGGGCACGTCCTGTTCGTGCACGACCGGCGAATCGGCCGCCGCCCGCGCCGGCGCGGGCAGCAGTTGCCCGGCAAGCACGGCCAGGACGAGCGGGATGGCGAAGAGCAGCGCGCGCTTCATGTTGCGTCCTCCAGGTTCGGTCGGACCGACACGAGAACGCCGAGACCAGGACGCCGCTGGGGCAGGGCCGATGACAACACGGAAGTCGTCGAAACACCGGAACAGGCTGCGGGTGCGTCAGGGCGCTCTGTGGATCCGGAGAGCGCATCGCATTCAGCCGCGATGCGCCGTTCGGTCACATCCAATAGTTTATTGGTAGCAGGCCATAACCCGTTTGCAAGGCCGCTTACAGACCGTGGCGGCCGCCGAAGCTCATGCGGGGCGCGGTTTCGACGGCGGGTCGACGCGCCGGATCGGGGCCGGCGGCGGCCCCCGCGCATGCGCGCCGGGAGGCTGGATCAGGGCAGCCGGGCCATCTGTCGGTCGTGGACGCCCGACAGCAGTGCCAGCGCAAGGGACGCGCCGATCAGCGCGAGGAACATGTCTGCCTGGGTGTCCCAGGGGTCGCCCTGGGTGCCGAGGAATTCCACCGCGCCCTGGCCGAATGCGAGTGCGACCCACCATTCGACGAGCTCGTAGAAGGCGCTGATCGCGAGCGCGACGCAGATATACAGGAAGGCGCCCATCGGCCCGCGTGCCAGATACCGGCCGCGCAGCAGGATCTCGCGCGCCACCATCACCGGCACGAAACCCTGGGCGAAATGGCCGATGCGGTCGTAGGGATTGCGCGCCAGCTCGAATGCGTCCTGCAGCCAGAAGCCGAGCGGTACCCGCGCGTAGGTATAGGCGCCACCGTAGATGAGGATCAGCGCGTGCGCGGCGATCAGCAGGTAGAGCAGGGGCGTCAGCGGAAAGCGCGCCGCGGTGAAGTAGAGGATGGGCGCCGCGATCAGCACCGGTGCCACCTCCAGCAGCCAGGTCGCGCGATCGTAGGGCGCGATGCCCGACGCCAGCAGGGCCGCGAGCACGACCACCGCGAGCGCGACGAGCAGGGCGCCGTGCGCGACACCCCCGGAAGGGGTGCTCATTGCCCCGGGGCTCCGCCGCCTGTCGCGTCGAGGAGGCATTCGCGCAAGGCCACGGCATTGTTGTGGGCCTCGTCGCGGGCGGCGTAGAGCAGGGTCAGCGTCGGATGGCCGGCGAGCAGGGCGCGCAGCTGCGCGAGCGCCTGCGCGGCGGGCTCGGTCTCGAGTTCGGTGCGATAGCGGCTGCGGAAGGCGTCCCAGCGCGCGGTATCGTGGGCGAACCACTCGCGCAGGGCCTTCGAGGGCGCGAGATCCCGCAGCCACAGATCGACCGCCGCCGCCTCCCGCGCGAGTCCGCGCGGCCAGAGGCGGTCCACCAGCACGCGATGGCCGTCTGCCGGGTCTGCGGGTTCGTAGATGCGTTTGATGCGCAGGTTCATGTCGCGGGCGTCGACACCATGTGGCGGGGATGTGCTGGGAAGGATTCTACCGGGCAAGGCGCTCGCCGGCCGCAGCCCTCTGTCGCGATCGTTTGCATCCGGCCGCGGCTGTCCGTATCTTGCTGCGCTTGATCGTACGCCCACGCCATGAACACAATGACCGCACCGTCCCCCGCCATCCGCCGCAGGCTTGCCGCCGTCCCCGACGGTCCGCGCGCATGAGCGCCCAACTCGGTCTCGGCCTGCGCGACGTCGCCGCGCTCGGCCAGGTGTTCACGCCGGATGCGGTCGTGCAGGCGATGCTCGGGCTGCGGCGCAATCGCGGCCGTGTGCTCGAGCCCGCCTGCGGCGACGGCGCCTTCCTGCGCCATCTGCCCGGCGCGGTCGGGCTGGAGCTCGACCCCGCGCACTGCCCGCCCGGCGCGCGGGTGATGGATTTCTTCGCCTACCCCGAGGGCGAGCGCTTCGACACCATCATCGGCAACCCGCCCTACGTGCGCTTTCAGGACATCCCGCCCGCGACCAGCCGGCTGCTGGCGCGAGGCCATTTCGACGGCCGCAGCAACCTCTACCTGTTCTTCATCGAGAAGTGCCTGCGCCACCTCGCGCCGGGCGGAGAGCTGATCTTCATCACCCCGCGCGACTTCCTCAAGGCGACTTCGGCGGTGAAGCTCAATCGCCTGCTGTTCGAGGCCGGTACGATCACCGACGCGATCGAGCTCGGCGACGCGCGGGTGTTCGCCGATGCCGTGCCCAACTGCCTGATCTGGCGCTTCGAGAAGGGCTGTTTCGAGCGCGCGATGCGCTACGCCGAGATCGGCACCGGCGACGACCTGTCCGCCGAGCTCTCCGCCCCGGCGTGGGAGAGGCGGCACCTGCTCGAATGCGGCGGACACCTGATGTTCGCCCACGGCGACTACCCGCTGCGCCTGGCCGACCTTGCCTTCGTCAAGGTCGGCGCGGTGTCGGGGGCGGACGAGATCTACGCCGATCCGCTGCGCGGCGGGCGCGACTTCGTCTGTTCGTCCACCGTCAGCAGCGGCCGGACCCGTCGCATGATCTGGACCGATCCGGGCGAGCCGCCGCCGCCTGCGCTGTTGCCGCACAAGGCCCGGCTGCTGCGGCGCAAGGTGACGCGCTTCGACGAGTCGAACTGGTGGATGTGGGGCCGGCTGCACTTTCGCAGCGAGCGCCCGCGGGTGTATGTGAACGGCAAGACGCGTGTCCCCCGCCCCTTCTTCATGCACGAGTGCAGGGACTACGACGGCGCGGTGCTGGCGGTGTTTCCACATCGGGCGGACATCGACCTCGCCGCCTTTCGCGATGCGCTGAACGACGTCGACTGGGCCGACCTCGGCTTCGTCTGCGACGGCCGCTTTCTGTTCACCCAGCGCAGCCTCGAGCACGCACCGCTGCCGGCAGCCTTCGAAGCCTTCCTGCCGGTTCCGCCGGCGCGGCCGCGCTAGGCCTTGTCCGGGGCTTGCCTGCGCTTCCATTCGTCGGTCAGCATGCCCTCGAAACCCCAGTCCTCCTCGGCGATCTCCTGGATGACGACGTGGATGTGCTCGGGCTTCTTGCCCAGTTCGCGCACCAGGGAGTCGGTGACGTCGCGGACGATGTGGGCCTTTTGCGTGCGTGTCGCACCCTTCGTGATCTGGACGCTCACGTATGGCATGGACTTCCCCCGCTGTCGGCGCCGCGTCAGGGCGCGTACTTGGCGAAAACCTCGGCTCCGGTCATGTCGTGCGTCTTCTCGGCAAAGCGGTAGTAGGCCGGCTTCTCGTCGATGAAGATCTGCGCCTCGAGGACCAGCCCTTCCGCATCGTCGAACAGGCCCACGGGCATGATGTACTGCTTGCCGTCCTTCAGGCGGTAGAACAGGTGGGTGCCGCAGTTGCGGCAGAACCCGCGCTCTGCCCAGGCCGACGAATCGTACACGCCGATATGCTCCTCGCCCTCGAAGGAAACCTCGGTTCCGCACTCGACGGCCAGCAACGGACCGCCGCTCCATCGCCGGCACATGCTGCAGTGACAGGCTGCGACCCCGGTGCTCATGCCCGGGGCGCTGACCTTGACCTGACCGCACAGGCACCGACCCTTGCCTCCGCTTGCTGTCGCCATGTTCGCCCTCCGATGCCTCGCCCCCGATGGGGCTGCGTGTGAAAAGTATAGTCACCGCGCCGGAAGCTGCCAGCCTGTGCCTCCTGCCCCCCATCGTCGGCGATGCCTCTTTCACGCCAACCTTCCCCCGCGGGCCGGAACGACGAGGGGGCGCCGCACCTATATAAGAATTTCGACTATAGATATTGGTTCTATATACGAGACTATCGGGGTTTCTTGTCCTATCCTCGTCCTCGATAGCAATGGAGTTGAGTGATGGCGGATCTTGTCTTTCCTGTCGCGGCGACGGTGACCTTCCTGGTTCTTGCGTACTTCTACGGCAAGAAGAAGAAGGAGGAGGGGCTCGCACGTGCCCAGTCCGCGCCGGAAACGATTGCGCGGATCTTCCTGAGGAAGGATTCCGAGACCGAGGCGCACTGGTTGCACGCGGAAATGAAGACCGGCAAGAAGGTCTGCATCGCCTCGCCCTGGGAAGTCGAGGAAACCCTCGCGCAGCTCGAGCGCGTCGGGCTGGGTCTGTCGTCCGAGGATCGCGCGCGCCTTTCGCGCGCTCGCCACTGACGGCGGGTTGCCCGGCCCGGGCAGCCGCGCCCTGGGGCGGGATTCATTGCGCGAGATGCGAGGGCCGTTCCCTGGGGGACGGCCCTCGCTTTCGCTTGTTCAGCTGCGCTCGCCCCTGGCGGCCAGGTAGATTCCGGCCAGCAGCAGGCTGAATCCGGCGAACTGCAGGGGCGCGAAGCCCTCGCCGAAGATGATGAAGGCGAGGAAGGCGCTGCCCACCGGTTCGCCCAGCGTCACCACCGCGACGAAAGTCGCCGAGACGTAGCGCAGCGACCAGTTGTACGAGGTGTGACCGAGCAACTGCGGCCCGAGGGCCATCGCCAGCAGCACCAGCCAGGCGGCCTGCGAATGGTCGAACAGGTCGACGCCACCGATCGCGCTGGCGCAGAACAGGAACATCCCGGCACCGCCGTAGGCCAGCCAGATGTAGGCGGGCAGGCCCAGCCCGGCGCGCAGCCTGCGACCGATCAGCAGGTAGGCGGAAAAGCACCAGCTGCCGATCAGCGCCAGCAGGTTGCCGAGCAGCGGGCTCGATCCGCCGGTCGCGCTCTGGCTGTCGCTCCAGAAGATGAACAGGCTGCCCGCCAGCGACAGCGCGATGCCGCCAACCATCATCGCGCTCGGCCGCTCGCGAAACAGCACGAAGGAGGCGAGCCCGATCCACAGCGGGTTGGTGGTGACGAGCGCGGTGCTCGAGGCCACCGACGTGTACTCGAGCGAGCTGATCCAGGTGGCGAAATGCAGCGCCAGAAAGGCGCCGGCGGCGAGCGCCATCACGATCTGGCGGCCGTCGAGGCGGGCGAGTTCGTGGCGCGATTGCGCCAGGGCGAGCGGCGTGATGAGAAGCGCCGCCAGCCCCAGGCGCCAGGTAGCGACCGCGAGCGAGCTCACGCCCTCGGCCTGGGCCAGGCGGGCGAGGATGGCGCCGAAGGAAATCGCCGTGAGGCCGATGCCGAGCACGACGAAGGGGAGCCAGCGCGCCGGCGCGGCGGAAGGGGAGGAGGACATGGGTGGAGTAGGCGCAGTTCTGTTCGGCAGAGGGGTCGAGCATACTTGCAGCCGCTGGCGCGTGGCTGGGGTGATCGTGGAAGGGGCGAGGGCAGTGCGGGCAAAGCGAGTGCGGCAGCCCCGGAACGAACGCCCGCCGACGCGCGCCAATGACGGGAATGCGCCACCGTGGCCGGGCGCCGAGGCGGCCTACCTGGCGTAGTCGTACTTGCCGCCCGTCCACTGATAGACGACGAAGCCCGGCGCCTTCTGGTCACCCTTTTCGTCGAATGCCAGCTCGCCGATCACGGTCTCGAAGGTGTTGCCACGCATGGCCTTCGCCAGATCCTCGTGCCTCGTGCTCCCGGCCCGGGTCGCG
The DNA here is from genome assembly GCA_041565515.1 of Rhodocyclaceae bacterium. GTDB lineage: Bacteria > Pseudomonadota > Gammaproteobacteria > Burkholderiales > Rhodocyclaceae > Thauera. The sequence goes on from JBFGUQ010000027.1 coordinate 10,152, forward strand.
GCCTGCTCGAACAGCTGCATCGCGGCGTAGGCGTACATCACGTAGCCCTCCGGTTCGATCTTCGCGTCGCGGAACCTTTGCACCGTCTGCGCGGCTGCCGGATTCCTGCGCGGGTCGGGCGAGAAGGTGAACAGGACCTTGTCGGCGGCATCGCCGGCGGCCGAGACGAGCTCGGGGTTGGTCATGGTGTCGCCGCCGATCACCGTGAGGTCGAGCCCGGCCTGCTGCGCCTGGCGCAGGATCAGCGCGACTTCGCTGTGGTAGCCGCCGTAGGCCAGCACCTCGACGCCGGCCGCCCCGAGCTGGCCGACGATGGCGGAATAATCCTTCTCGCCGGCGACGATCGACTCGCGCAGCGCCGGCTTCATGCCCCTGGCGTCCATGGACTTGGCGATCTCGTCGGCCAGGCCCTTGCCGTAGGTACTGTCGTCGTCGACCACGGCGACCTTCCTGCCCTTGAACTTCTCCGCCACATAGCTGCCTGCGACCAGGCCCTGGCGGTCGTCGCGACCCACGATGCGGAAGACGTTGCCCAGGCCCCGCTCGGTGACTCGCGGGTCGGTCGACACCGTCGCCATCAGGACCCCGGACGCGTGATAGACCTCGGAGGCGGGAATCGTCGAGCTCGAGCACCAGTGGCCGTGCATGAAGACGATGTTGCGGTCGAGCATGGCCCTGGCTACCGCGACCGCCTGCCTGGCGTCGCAAGCGTCGTCGCCGACCTCGAGGGTCAGCTTCTCGCCGAGCACGCCGCCGCGGGCGTTGATGTCGGCGATCGCCATTTCCGCTCCCTTGCGGATCTGTTCTCCGGCCGTAGCGTACTGGCCGGTCATCGGCCCGGCGATCGCCACCGCCAGGTCGGCCAGCGCAGGGCTGGCGAGGCCGCCGATGGCGCAGCAGCTGGCGGCAAGCAGGGACTTTTTCATCTCGGGTCTCGTCCGGCTTCGTTGTGAAGGTGCTGGTACCTCGACGGTGGCACGGCTCGCGCCGACGGTGTGGTCGGCACGAGCCGTGCAAGCCGGGCGAAAGACGGATTGGCGCCATCCGTGTTCGCCCTGGCCGGTCTGCGTCGCCGCGCCCCGTCGCGGCTTCCTGCGTCAGGCGCCCATCGCCATCAGGCTGGCGTTGCCGCCGGCAGCGGCGGTGTTGACGCTGACGGTGCGTTCATGGACGAGGCGGGTCGGATCGTATTCCGGTTCCGGCCGCAGCAGCGGCACGATCGGTCCGCCGCGCGCGGCGAGGCGAGCGCGCAGGCTGTCGGCTTCATCGTCCGTGGCATCCACCAGCAGCGCCTCGAGCGGCAAGTCGAACCAGTCCGCCTCGAGCATGACCTCCTTCGCCACCGGCTTCGGCATCGCTTCGACCAGGCTGCGAACCGGCGCTTCGTCGGCGAAGACGATGCGATTACCGGTGGCGAGCGCGGCCATGATCTGGTGCAGGCGCCCCGCGGTCGTGCTGGCGACGCCGGCGACCAGGCCGCGGGGGACGAAGCGCAGGCTGTTGTCTTCGCCGGTGGGGCCGGGCAGGACCAGGCGCAGACCGCTGATCGTCTTCTTGCGGTAGGCATCGGCACGGTCGCGCAGCACCGCGGTGTCGTCGCCCTCGACCAGGGCGCGACCGGCGCCATCGAGCCAGTCGACGAAGGCGCGGAAGGCTTCGCCCTCGGTGCCCACGCCGGCACCTTCGAACTCGGGGCCCGGGCTGCGGCGCAGCAGGCGATGCAGGTAGAGCGGACCGCCCGCCTTCGGCCCGGTGCCGGACAGGCCCTCGCCACCGAACGGCTGCACGCCGACGACCGCGCCGATGGTGTTGCGGTTGACGTACAGGTTGCCGACATGAGCACGCGCGACGACGCGTTCGATGGTCTCGTTGATGCGCGAATGCACGCCCATCGTGAGTCCGTAGCCGGCGGCA
>JBFGUQ010000028.1:0-11964 GCA_041565515.1 Rhodocyclaceae bacterium
CAACCTGGACGACTTCCCCAACGCGGTCAAGGATCCGAAGGAAGCCGGGGTGTTCCGCGACGGCAACAAGGTCACGGTGAAGATCACCTCGCAGGCGCCGGCCTTCGAGCCGCGCGAGTTCAAGCTCAAGGTCGGCGACGAGGTCACCATCATCCTGACCAACCTGGACAAGATCGAGGACCTGACACACGGCTTCGCGATCCCGAACCACAACATCAATTTCATCGTCAATCCGCAGGAAACCAAGTCGGTGACCTTCACCGCGGACAAGCCCGGGGTGTTCTGGTGCTACTGCACGCACTTCTGCCACGCCCTGCACCTGGAGATGCGCAGCCGCATGATCGTCGAGGCCTGAGCCCGACCCTCTGCTTCACCCGCATCGGCACACAAGGGGCGCAAGCCCCTTGTGTGCTTTCATGCCTTTGACATTGGGCCCACGCAAGCGAATTGATCGGAAACAATTACAGCAACGGCGCGACTTTCTAGACTGTATCGTAATTTCCTTATGGAGCGCGCCATGAAGCCGTTCACCGCCTTGCGCGGCGCCCTGTACGCAAGCCTCCTCGCGCTCGCCAGCCTCGCGGCCGGCGGCGCAATCGCGGAGACGGCCTATGAGGCCAAGCTCGCGCCCGAGGTCGATACTGCCCCCGACCTGTGCGCGCACGTGCCCTGTGCCGAGGTTCTACCGGGCGCGACGAGCTTCTCCGAGCGCAAGGGCCTGCCGAAGTACGTCGAGGGCTACACCGACGAAAATGGTCAGCGCAAGTTGCTCGGCTACGTGATCCTGACGACCGACATCACCGACACGCCCGCCTACTCGGGCAAGCCGGTGGTGACGCTGATCGGCATGAACACCGAAGGCCGCTTCGTCGGCGTCAAGGTCCTCAAGCACTCGGAACCCATCCTGCTGCTCGGCATTCCCGAGTCCGCCCTGATCGCGTTCAACAACCAGTACCTGGGCAAGTTCGTCGGCGACAACATCGAGATCGGCCGCTCGCGCCCGGATGAGGACATCATCGGTCTCGACGCAATTTCCGGCGCCACCGTGACGGTGATCGCGCAGAACCAGGTCATGATGACTTCCGGTGCCGCGGTCGGGCGCCAGGTCGGCATCCTCGAGGCGACCGTGCGGCCGCAGGCCAGCTTTAAGGATGCCGGGCGCAGCCTGGACTGGGCCACCATGGTGAAGGAAGGCGCTGTTCAGCGCCTGACGGTGAAACCGGAGCAGGTCGGCCTCGAGCGCGGCGCTGAGCCCTTCATCGATCTCTGGTTCGGCTACCTGAACCACCCGGAGATCGGCCGCGCCGTGCTCGGCGACGGTGGCTGGCGCGCGTTGATGGGCCGCCTGGCCGAGGGCGAGCATGCCGTTTTCGTCATCCGCACCGGCGGCAAGGAATCGTTCAAGGGTTCGGGCTTCGTGCGCGGCGGCATCTACGATCGCGTACAGATCCGCCAGGGCCAGGACGCCTTCACCTTTCGCGACCTCGACTATCTCAACCTCTACGGCGTGAATGCGCCGGGCGCGCCCGCGTTCGGCGAATCGGCGATCTTCATCGTGCGTTCGCCGGCCTTCTCGGGTGCCTTCCCATGGAAGTTCATCTTCCTCGGCAACCGGGTCGACCGCGAGACCGGCGCCCGTACCTTCGCCAACTTCGACACCGAGTACTGGCTCGCCGACGCCTACCTCGAAGGCGGCCGTCCCGAGGTGATCGAGCCCGACGCGCCATGGGTGCGGGTGTGGAAGACGCGCGCACTGGAGATCGCCCTGTTCTCGGCGCTGCTGGTCGGAGTCGGCGTCGTCTATGCGATGCGTGACACGCTGACGCGCCGCTCCACGCGCAAGAACAAGTGGCCGGTCGACGCCTTCAAGTACAGCGCCTGGGTCATCAGCATCGGTTTCGTCGGCTTCGGGCTGCTCGCCCAGCCCTCGATCACCCAGGTGCTGACCTGGTTCCATTCGCTGCTGTTCCAGTGGAAGTGGGAGTTGTTCCTCAGCGACCCCTTCATCTTCCTGTTCTGGATCTTCATCATCGTCACCGTGTTCCTGTGGGGCCGGGGCCTGTTCTGCGGCTGGCTGTGCCCCTTCGGCTCGCTGTCGGAACTGTTGTACAAGGTCGCCGCCGCGGTGGGGCTCAAGCGCTTCCAGTTCGCCGTGCCGATGGCGCTGCACAACCGGCTGAAATGGGTGAAGTACGCGGTCTTCTTCGGCCTGCTGGCGGTGTCGGTGTTCTCGATGGGGCTGGCGGAGAAGCTTGCCGAAGTCGAGCCGTTCAAGACCACCTTCCTGGTCGGCATGTTCAACCGCAGCTGGCCATACACGCTGTTCGCCGCGGGCCTGCTGGGCCTGTCGATCTTCACCGAGCGGCCGTTCTGCAAGTACCTGTGCCCGCTCGGCGCGGCGCTGGCGATGCCGACGACCTTCCGCTGGTTCGGCCTCAAGCGCAAGCAGGAGTGCGACAGCTGCAAGGCCTGTGCGGTGGGCTGCGGCTCGAACGCGATCGATGCCGACGGCCGCATCGACCAGCGCGAATGCATGCTCTGCCTCGACTGCATGGTGATGTATACCGACGAGCACGCCTGCCCGCCGCTGGTGAAGGAGCGCAAGCGCCGCACCAAGGCCGGCCTGGAGCTGACGCCGATCGGCGCCGACGGCTACTACATCCCGATCAAGCCGGTGCCTGCGAAGGCACCGAATGCCTGACAGGCGAAGGAGCAAATCATGGTCGATCCACGCATGGTTACCGACCCGGTAGACCCGCCTTACGCCGGCGCGCGAAGCTTGCTTCACCGCCTCGCTGCCGAACTGTGGGACCACCTGTGGCCATGGAGCCGAAGCGGCTTCCGGCAGCAGCGCACGCTGCACGCCGCCGGCCTGGCGCTGGCGGCGGCTGCGAGCGTGGCCTGGGTGCTGGCGGCGATGGGGCGGCTCGACGCCGGCGCCATCATCGGCTGGTGGTTCGGCTGGAGCGTGCTCGAGATCCTGGTGCGCCTGGGCGCCAAGCCCTACGTCAAGGAGGGGCCGTGGTGGGGCAAGCGCTACCGGCGCGCAAGCGTGATGGACATGATCTGCTACGTCGGCTTCAAGAACCTGCTGGTCGGCGCGCTGCTGTTCATCGGCCTGAAATCGGCCGGCCTGCTGGTGGTTTGAGCACGCCGCACATCGCCGCCATGCGTACGCACCGCCTCCCCGTCCCGCCCCCCGGCCCCCTCGCCCGCCTGCGCGCCACGCGGCTCGCCCCGCTGGCGGCAGCCGCGGCGCTGGCATGGGCGGCGGCGGCCGATGCCGCCACCGTTCACGTCCGGGCGGGGGAGTCGATCCAGGCGGCGATAGACCGCGCGGCGCCGGGCGACATGGTCACGATCGAGCGCGCGCGATATGTGGAGAACCTGCGCATCGGCAAGGCCCTGACGCTGCGCGGCCTGAACCGGCCGACGCTCTCCGGCGGGCTGCGCGGCGACACCATCCGCATCGCTGCCGAGGACGTCACCATCGAGGGCCTGATCGTGGCCGACTCGGGCGACAGCCTGCGCGACCAGAATGCCGGCATCTACGTCACGCCGGGCTCGCACCGCACGACGGTCAGGAACTGCGACCTGAGCTACAACCTCTTCGGTCTGTGGATCGAGCAGGCCAACGACGTCCTCGTCGAGAACAACCTCATCACCGGCAAACGCGACTACCAGTCCTCGCAGCGTGGCAACGGCATCCAGCTCTACAACACCCGCCGCGCGAAGATCATCGGCAACAACATCGGCTTCGTGCGCGACGCGCTCTACGTCGATGTGTCGCACGACGCGCTGTTCCGCGACAACAAGCTGCACCACAGCCGCTACGGCACGCACTACATGAATGCCTACGACAACGTCTGGGAGGGCAACGACACCTGGATGAACCGCGGCGGACTGGCGCTCATGGAGGTGCGCCGCATTACCGTGCGCAACAACCGCGCGTGGGCGAACTCGGATCACGGCATCATGCTGCGCACGATCCAGGATTCGGTGGTGGAGAACAACATCGTCGCCGGCAACCAGCGCGGCTTCTTCATCTACGACGCCGAGTACAACACCTTGCGCGGCAATGCCGTGATCGACAACGTGGTCGGCGTGCACCTCTGGGCGGGATCGAAGAACAACGAGATCGAGGGCAACGACTTCATCGCCAACCGCGAGCAGGTGCGCTACGTCGGGGCACGCGACATGCCCTGGGGCACGAAGGACGGCAACTACTGGAGCAACTATCTCGGCTGGGATCGAAACGGCGACGGCATCGGCGACGTCCAGTACGAGGCCAACGACCTGGTCGACCGCCTGTCGTGGCGGCATCCGATGATGAAGCTGCTGCTCGCCAGCCCGGCGGTTCAGACCCTGCGCCTGGTGGGGCAGCAGTTCCCGCTGCTGCGCGCGCCGAGCATCGTCGACCCGAAGCCGCGGATGCAGCCGCACAACCCTGACTGGAGCCAATGGCGTGGCAGACATTTCCCCCGCCCGAACTGAAGTCGATCGTGCCGCGATCGTCGCCCGCGGCGTGCGCAAGCACTTCGGCCCGATCCATGCCGTCGATGGCGTCGATCTGGACATCCGCGCGGGCGAACTGTTCGGCCTCATCGGACACAACGGCGCCGGCAAGACCACGATGTTCAGGATGATGCTCGGTTTGACCCCCACCTCGGCCGGCGAGATCCGCATCGACGGCGCGCTCGTCACCGGCGCCGACTTCCGCGCCGTGCGGCGCCGGGTCGGCTACCTGCCGGAGAACGTCGTGCTCTACGACAACCTCACCGCGCTCGAGACCCTGCACTTCTTCGCCCGCCTCAAGGGCGTGTCGCCCGCCGACAGCGGCGCCATCCTCGACCGCGTCGGCCTCGGCCAGGCGGCCCGGCGGCGCGTGCGGGAATACTCGAAAGGCATGCGCCAGCGTCTCGGCTTCGCTCAGACCCTGCTCGGCAAGCCGCGCATCCTGTTCCTGGACGAGCCCACCAACGGCCTCGACCCGGAGGCGATCCGCGGCTTCTACGCCATCCTGCGCCAGCTCAAGAGCGAGGGCGTGACGATGGTGATCACCTCGCACATCCTCGCCGAGATCCAGGAGCGGGTGGACCGGCTGGCGATCATGGCCGCCGGCAAGGTGCAGGCCAGCGGCACGGTGCAGGCGCTGCGCGAACAGATGGACCTGCCGCTGTGGTTTTCGGTGCGCGTCGCCCCCGAAGACTTCGAGGCGGTGCGGACCGCGCTCGGCCACCTGCCGGTCGGCGCGATCGAGGCGCGCGACGGCCATGTGGCCGTGCAGTGCCGACGCGAATCGAAGATGGCGGTGATCGAGGCGCTCGCCACGCTCGATGGCAGGGTGCGCGATATCGACGTGCGCGAACCTTCGCTCGAAGACGTGTTCTTCGGCTTCTCGGACTAGGAGGCGGGCATGGAACTCGCACAGATCGCCACCATCGCCGGCAAGGAATTCTGGGACCGCATCCGCAATCGCTGGGTGCTGGCCGTGGCCCTGGTGTTTACCGCCTTCGCGCTCGTCATCGCCTACTTCGGCGGGGCCCAGCAGGGTGCGGTAGGCTTTCGCTCGATCGAGGTCACCATCGCCAGCCTGGTCAGCCTGGTGATCTACCTGATTCCGCTGATCGCGCTGCTGCTCGGTTTCGACGCCATCGTCGGCGAGCGCGAGCGTGGCTCGCTCGACCTGCTGCTGTCGATGCCGATCACGCGCGTCGAACTGCTGCTGGGCAAGTACCTCGGCCTCGCCGCCGCCCTCACCTTCTCGACCGTGGCCGGCTTCGGCCTGGTGGCGGTCGTGCTGTCGGCGCAGCTCGACATCAACGCACTGTTCCACTATTTCGGCTTCATGTTCAGCTCGGTGCTGCTCGGCTGCGCCTTCCTCAGCCTGGCGGTGATGCTCTCCGTGTTCGCCGCCGACCGCACGCAAGCCTCGGGCCTGGCGATCGCGATGTGGTTCTTCTTCGTGCTGGTGTTCGACCTGCTGCTGCTCGGCGCCCTGGTGCTGAGCGGCGGCCAGTGGGGCGGCGAGGTGTTCCCCTATCTGCTGCTGCTCAACCCGGCCGACGTGTTCCGCATTCTCAACATCTTTTCGCTCGAGGATGTGCGCACGCTCTACGGCCTGGCTACCGTGTTCCCGCCCGCGCTCGCCCGCCCCGGCCTGCTCGGCGCGGTGATGTTCGCCTGGATTGCGCTGCCGCTGGGCATCGCAGCCTGGCAGTTCAGGAAATGATCGACGAGGTTCTGATGAAGACGGATACATCCCCCCTACCGGGCGCGCGTGCCGCGCTCGCCGCCCTGCTCGCCGCCGGGGTGCTCGCCGCCTGCGGCGGCGGTGATGGTGGCGCCGGCAGCATCGCGGCGATCGAGATCGACCACGGCACCAGTTGCGCCCTCGACGGCATGCTGCTCGCCGACTACCCCGGGCCGAAGGCCCAGATCCACTACGAGGGTGCGGCCCGGCCGGACTTCTTCTGCGATACGGTGGAGATGTTCTCGATCTACCTCAACCCCGAGCAGGCGCGCGGGGTTGCCGCCATCTACGTGCAGGACATGGGCAAGGCCGACTGGGACGCGCCCAGAGGCCACTGGATCGACGCGCGCGCGGCGATCTATGTGCACGGCTCGAAGCGAACGGGTTCGATGGGACCGACCATCGCGTCGTTCGCGACCGCCGCCGACGCGGAGCACTTCGCCGAAACCCACGGTGGCAAGGTCCTGCGCTTCGACGAGGTAAGGCCCGACATGGTGGTGCTCGACGGCGGCGCCCTTCACGACCAGAGGATGTAAGCCAATGACTTCGATGTACGAGGAACTCGACCCCGACGCCGCAATGGCCGTTCAACGACTCGCCCGTCTGATCTACGAGACGCGCGAAAACCGCCGCACCGTGCTGGCTGCCGCGGGTGCCAGCAGCGAGGACGCGCTACTGGATCGCATCGCCGGGGGGGAGATCGGCGAGCATCCCGCCTACGAACAATACCTGGCCGCCCGCATCCTGCGCGACACCCACGAGGCCGCCCGCCTGACGATCGCCGACAAGCTCAAGGAGGTCAATCGCTGATGAGCCTGCACCCCGAACTGCTCGCGACGGTCGAGCGCGATTTCGCCGACCGTCTGGCCGCGCCGGCCCGGCTCACCCAGGACGCCCTGGAACTGGCGCTGACCAACGGCGTGGTCCTCACCGTGCGCTACGCCGCCGCCGACGCCTACTCGCTGCGCTGGGTGGTCGACGGCGCCGAACTCGGGATCGACACCGCGCCGACCCATCCCGATCTCGACACCCGCCCGAACCACTTGCACCTGGCCGACGGCCGGGTCGTCGCCGACCACCTCACCCGCCTCGGCGGCGATCCGGCGACGAACCTGGGCGCGGTGATCGAGGCCGTCCTGGCCGACCCCCTGCTTTCGGGGCAAGGCGGATGATCCGTCGCGCATCGCGCGCCCTGATGCTCGGAACAGCCGTCGCCTGCGCCGCCGGCGCGGGCGGACTGTTCTGGCAGCATGAGCAGCACGCGAGCGCCGGTTTCACGCCGCCCGCCGAAGACGTCTGCCGCGTGCCGCCGGCGCGGGTCGCGAGCGGGCACGCCTTCGACCCCGCCTCCGGGCTCGGCATCCATGATCCCCGGCCGGTGCCGCCGGATGCGCGCTGCGCCGTGTGCGGGATGTACCCGGCGCGCGCGCCCACTTGGGCGGCGCAACTGATCTTCACCGATGGCATGGCGCACTTCTTCGACTCGCCGGCCGACTTGTTCCTGTTCCTCGCCGAGCCGGCGCGTTTCGACGCACCGCGCCAGGACGAGGCCGCCGCGGCGCTCTACGTCGCCGACCACGGCGGAGGCGGCTGGATCGATGCCCGGCAGGCGCTATACGTGCTGGGCTCGGACGCCCGCGGCCCGATGCGCGGCCCCGATCTGCCCGCCTTCGCCGACGAAGCCGCCGCCAGCCGGTTCTCGGCCCGGCACGGTGGACGCGTCGTGGGCCTCGCCGCGATCGACGCCGGCGTCGTCGCCGGGCTGCGCGACACCACTCACGCCGCCGGCCACCTGCACTGAGCCGATGCTCGCCGGTGGGCCCCGACGGCCGGACCGGTAAACGCGAATGGAGGCCACATGGACCTCCATTCGGTGCAGCGCCGGCAGGCGGCGCGAAGCGGCGCCGCGGGCTTACTCCGCGGGCTTACTTCGACTTCGCGACCATGTAGTCCACCGCGGCCTTGACCTCGTCGTCCGACAGCGAGGAACCACCGCCGCGCGGCGGCATCATGCCCTTCTCGCCGGTGAAGCCTTCGATCGCATGCTTGTACAGGGTTTCGTCACCCTGGGCGATGCGCGCCGCCCATTCGGCCTTGTCGCCAGGCTTCGGTGCGCCGGCGACGCCTGCGGCATGGCACAGGGCGCAGGTCTTCTTGTAGACGCTCTCGCCCGCCGGGTTCGCAGCCGGCGCCGGCGCCGCCGCCACCGGTGCGGCCGCCGGGGCCGCCGGGGCCGGCGCGGAAGCGGCCGGCGTACCGGACTCCTGGCCGCCGCAGGCGGCGAGCAGCGCGGCAAGTGCGCCGGCCAAGATCAGGTGGGTTTTCTTCATTTGACTACTCCGTCTCGTATCTGGGGAATGGCTTGTCGACTCGTGCCCAATGCTAGCTTGCATCGCCGGCGAAGGGATTGATGCCCATCAATTCGCCGGTTTTCTGCCGCGGGTCCGGCCCGACGCGAGTGCTATGATCGACCTCGACCTCGACCTCGACCTCAGCACCGGCACGTGGCGTGCCTGCACACCCTGCCCTCGCCCCGCATGACCCGCATTCCTGCCTACGTCGGCCGCTTTGCCCCCTCGCCTACCGGGCCGCTGCACTTCGGCTCGCTCGTCGCTGCGGCCGGCAGCTATCTGGAGGCACGCACGCACGGCGGCCACTGGCTGCTGCGCATCGAGGATGTCGATACGCCGCGCACCGTGCCGGGCGCGGCCGATGCCATCATCGCCACGCTGGCGCGCTTCGGCTTCGAATGGGACGGCGGCGTCGTATGGCAAAGCAGTCGTTTCGACGCCTATGCCGCAGCGCTCGAGGCATTGAAGGCGGGCGGCGCGGTCTTTCCCTGCGCCTGCACCCGGCGCGAGATGGCCGACTCGGCGCTTGCGCGCGACGGCTCGCGACGCTATCCGGGAACCTGTCGCGACGGCCTGCCAGCCGGGCGCAGCGCGCGCGCCTGGCGGGTCCGCGCCGAGGGCATCATCCGCTTCGAAGACGCCATCCAGGGGCCGCAGCGCGAGGATCTGGCCGTCGACGTCGGTGACTACGTCGCCCTGCGCGCCGACGGGCTCTTCGCCTACCAGCTCGCGGTGGTGGTGGACGATGCCGAGGCGGGCGTCAGCCATGTGGTGCGCGGCGCCGACCTGCTCGACTCCACCGGCCGCCAGGTTCACCTGCAGGCGCTGCTCGGCGTGCCGACACCCGCCTACGCCCACCTGCCGGTGGCCACCAATGCCGCGGGCGAGAAACTGTCCAAGCAGACCCTGGCGCAGGCCATCGACGGCCATCCGCCGGCCCATGCCCTGGTGGCGGCGCTGCGCTTTCTCGGCCAGGATCCGCCGGACTCCCTCGGCCGCGCGCCGCTGGCCGAGGTTTGGGCGTGGGCGCATGCGGCCTGGCGGCTGGCCGCGGTGCCGCGCCGCCGCCAGGCCGAGGCCGCGCATTTCTGAGTCTTCAGCGAAAGCCCGCCATGGGGGGCGAACCCAGGCGGCGGCCCTGCCGCTTCAGTGCCTGCCGCCGTAGCCGGCGATGCCGATCGCCAGGCGCACCGCCTGGTAGGCGAGCCAGCTCAGGCCGCGACGCAGCAGCGGCAGGCGGTGCCAGTCGCCCCGCCGAAGTTCGCGCGCGCCGTCGCGCATCGCCGCATCCAGGCTGGCGCGCAACCGGGTGGCGAAACCGCCGTCCTCGACCACGATGTTGGCCTCGCGTGCGAGCAACAGGCTGAACGGATCGATGTTGCTCGAGCCCACCGTCGCCCAGCGGTCATCGACGACCGCCACCTTGGCGTGCAGAACGCTGCGGTGATACTCGAACAGGCGGATGCCGGCACCGAGCAGGAAGGGATAGAGTGCCCGCGTCGCGTACTGCTGGACCGGATGATCGGCCAGCCCCTGCAGCAGCAGGATCACCTCGACACCACGCTCGGCGGCTTCGACCAGGGCATGGCGAAAGCGCAGGCCGGGAAAGAAGTAAGCGTTGGCAATGACGATCTCGCGCCGCGCGCCGGCGATCGCCTCGAGATAGGCGTCCTCGATGTCGCGGCGGTGGCGGATGTTGTCGCGCACGAGGAAGGCCGCCGAGACCGTCCCCACCGGGTCGGTGCGCGGCGGCGCCAGCAGCGGTTCACGCAGCCGCCGCCGGAGGCTCGCCCAGCCCACCAGCCGCCACAAGCGGTGCGCGGATGCGACGATCGTCTCCAGGACGGGCCCCTCGACGCGAACGGCGTAGTCATAGCGGGGGTGCGCTGGCCCGCCGCGCTCGAAGTCGTCGGTGATGTTGATCCCGCCGACGAAGGCTTCACGCCCATCGACGACCACCAGCTTGCTGTGCAGCCGGCGCAAGCGCCGGCGGCGCAACGACAGCGGCCTCAGGTCGCGCCGGTAGACCAGGACCTGCACGCCGTCCGACACCAGGCCGGGCATCATCGCGTCGACGAAGCCGCGCGCGCCGAAGCCGTCGACCAGGACCCGCACCGCCACCCCGCGCCGCGCGGCCCGGCGCAGGGCGCCCGCAATGCGGCGGCCGACATCGTCGGCTTCGAAGATGTAGCTCTGCAGGAAGATCTCGCGCTCGGCGCCGTCGATCGAGGCTTCCAGCATGGGGAAGTACTGCTGCCCGTTCTCCAGCAATGCCAGGGCATTGCCGCTCACCATCACGGTCACACCGCGGGCTCGAGATCGGCCGTGAGCGCGGCGTGGTCGGAGATGTTGGCCCAGGGCGCGCCGTAATGCACCTGCGCCTGGCGCACATGAAAACCGCGCACGTAGATACGGTCGAGGCGGAAGAAGGGCAGCGCGCTCGGATAGCTGCGCGCCGGCCGCCCACGCCCGCCGCCGAAGGCCTCCACCAGTCCGAGACGGCGTCCGAGCAGGTTGTCGGCGCGATTGCGCCAGTCGTTGAAGTCGCCGGCGATGATCAGCGGCGAGCCGTCGGGCGCGAGGCGCTCCATGCGCTCGGCCAGCGCCTCCATCTGCCGGCGCCGGCTGCCTGCCATCAGGCCGAGGTGCACGCACACGCAATGCACCGGCACGTCGAATGCCGGCAGCGAGATCTCGCAGTGCAGCAGCCCGCGGCGCTCGAAACGGTGATCGGAGACGTCCTGGTTGTCCGCCGACAGGATCGAATGCCGGCTCAGGATGGCGTTGCCATGGTGGCCGTGGTCGTACACCGCGTTGCCGCCATAGGCGGTCTGCAGCCAGCGGTCCTCGGCGAGGAACTCGTGCTGCGGCTGCGACGGCCAGTCGGCGTGCCGCGCCGGGTGCAGCAGATGCAGGCCCTGCACCTCCTGCAGGAAGATCAGATCGACGTCGAGGCTGCGCAGGCGTTCACGCAGCTCGTGCACCATCATGCGGCGGTTGAACTGCGAGAAGCCCTTGTGGATGTTGTAGGTGCAGATGCGCAGGGTCATGGCCGAATCGGGCTCCGGCGGTGCAGGGAATACGCTGGATCAGGACACTTCCAGCATGCGTTCCAGTGCCACGCGGGCGAGTTCGGCCTCGTGCTCGGGCACCTGGATGCGATTCACGACCTTGCCCTCGACAAGGTTCTCGAGCGTCCATGCCAGGTGCTGGGGGTCGATGCGCTGCATCGTCGAGCACATGCAAACCGTGGGCGCCATGAACTCGACGATCTTGCCCTCCGGCTTCATCTCCTCGGCCAGGCGGCTGACCAGGTTGAGCTCGGTGCCCACCAGCCAGCGGGTATTGGGTGCACCCGCC
>JBFGUQ010000029.1:0-11932 GCA_041565515.1 Rhodocyclaceae bacterium
GACGGCGTGCTCGACACCATTCTCGCCGAAGACCCGCATGCGCGGGTGGCCTGCGAGACCCTGGTATCGACCGGCCTCGTCGTCGTCTCGGGCGAAATCACCACCAAGGCACATCCGAACTACCGCGAGATCACGCAGGACGTGATTCGCCGAATCGGCTACGACAACTCCGAGATCGGCTTCGACTACAAGAGCTGCGCGGTGCTCACCGCGATCAACCGCCAGTCGCCCGACATCGCCCAGGGCGTGGATCACGCCAACGACGACAACCTCGACCAGGGCGCCGGCGACCAGGGGCTGATGTTCGGCTACGCCTGCAACGAGACCCCGGCGCTGATGCCGCTGCCGATCTACTACGCGCACCGCATCATGCAGCGCCAGGCCGAAGTGCGTAAGGACGGCCGCCTGCCGTGGCTGCGCCCCGACGCCAAGAGCCAGCTGACGGTGAAATACGCCGATGGCAGGCCGGTGGCGATCGATACCGTGGTCGTGTCCACCCAGCACGACCCCGAGATCAGCCAGGCGCAGATCCGCGAGGCGGTGATCGAAACCATCATCAAGCCGGTCCTGCCCAGCGAGCTGATGCAGGGCGAGGTGCGCTACCTGATCAACCCCACCGGCCGCTTCGTGGTCGGCGGCCCGCATGGCGACTGCGGCCTGACCGGGCGCAAGATCATCGTCGACACCTACGGCGGCGCTGCCCACCACGGCGGCGGCGCGTTCTCGGGCAAGGATCCGAGCAAGGTCGACCGCTCGGCCGCCTACGCCTGCCGCTACGTGGCGAAGAACGTCGTCGCCGCAGGCCTGGCCGACAAGTGCGAGGTGCAGGTGGCCTACGCCATCGGCGTTGCGCGCCCGGTGAGCCTGATGGTGAACACCTTCGGCACCGGCCGGATCGATGACAGCAGGATCGTCGAGTTGATCGGCAAGCACTTCGACCTGCGCCCGAAGGCGATCATCCAGACACTCGACCTGCTGCGCCCGATCTACGCCAGGACCGCCGCCTACGGCCACTTCGGCCGCGACGAGGCCGAATTCACCTGGGAACAGACCGACAAGGCCGCCGCCCTGCGCGCCGACGCCGGCCTGTAGCTTGCCACCGCCCGGGGCGGCGCCTGCGCTGGCCCCGGGCAACCGCCCGCTCCCGCACTTATTGCCACCCCAGCCGGAAACGCCCGATGCTCCAGCAAGTCCTGATGTTCGTCCTCGGCCTCGTCACCCTCGTCATCGGCGCGGAGGGGCTGGTGCGCGGCGCCTCGCGGCTGGCGGTGTCCTTCGGCGTGTCGCCGCTGGTGGTCGGGCTCACCGTGGTGGCCTTCGGCACGAGCGCGCCCGAGATGGCGGTGTCGGTGGGTTCGGCGCTCAACGGCAACCCGGACCTGGCGATCGGCAACGTCGTCGGCAGCAACATCGCCAACGTCCTGCTGATCCTGGGCATCTCGGCCATCATCGCCCCGCTGCTGGTGGCCGAGCAGATCATCCGCCAGGAGATCCCGATCATGATCGGCGCCTCGGCCTTGCTGGTGGTGATGGCGCTCGACGGTGACCTGAGCCGCCTCGAGGCCGCGGCGCTGTTCGCGCTCGTGGTCGGCTACACGGTGTTCCTGGTGGTGCAGTCGCGGCGCGCCTCCAAGGCCGTCCAGGACGAGTTCGAGACCGAGATCCCGGTCTCGGCCTGGGACCGGCACTGGAGCGTGCAGTTGCTGCTGGTCGCCGCCGGCCTTGCGATGCTGGTGGCCGGCGCCGGCTGGCTGGTGGATGCGGCGGTCTCGTTCGCGCGCGCCTTCGGCGTCAGCGACCTGGTGA
This sequence comes from Rhodocyclaceae bacterium, assembly GCA_041565515.1. GTDB lineage: Bacteria > Pseudomonadota > Gammaproteobacteria > Burkholderiales > Rhodocyclaceae > Thauera. The sequence continues at coordinate 1,807 of JBFGUQ010000029.1, forward strand.
TCGGCCTCACCATCGTCGCCGTGGGCACCTCGATGCCGGAGATCGCCACCTCGATCGTCGCCGCCATGCGCGGCCAGCGCGACATCGCGGTGGGCAACGTGGTCGGCAGCAACGTTTTCAACATCTTCGCCGTGCTCGGCGTCACCGGCATGGTGTCGGCCGGCGGGCTGCCGGTGTCGGAGACGGCGCGCAACTTCGACCTCTGGGTGATGCTCGCCGTCGCCTTCGCCTGCCTGCCCATCCTGATCACCGGCCGCGAGATCGCGCGCTGGGAAGGCGCGCTGTTCCTCGGCTACTACGCCGCCTACACGACCTGGCTGGTGCTGCAGGCACAGACCCACGAGGCCCTGCCCGCGTTCTCGGCGGTGATGCTCGGCTACGTCATGCCGCTCACGGTGGTCACGCTGGTGGTGAGCCTCGTGCGCCACAACGGCGGGACCGCATCCAGGCAGTGATGCTGCCGAAGCGCCGGCCGACGCCCTTCTGATCGGCCGGCGGCTTGGTTATAATCGCAATCTTCCGAGGAGCGCTGCGAGGCGCCGGCTGCATCCGCAGCACAGGCCCCCAGGCTCGGAACCCGCCGCCACGGCGGGCAGCAACACAACGGCGCTCACCCTGCTAGTCATTTCCAACCCTGCCGGGTTCGGGACATGGGGTGAGCCAGCCGCGGCGGCCGTCGAGGCTTGCCGATCGCTCCCCCGCCTCCTCCCGGCGATAGCAAGGAGCTTCACATGAACGCTGTGGCTGAACAGAATTTCACCGACTTCGTCGTTGCCGACCTCGGGCTTGCCGACTGGGGTCGCAAGGAAATCCGCATCGCCGAAACGGAGATGCCCGGGCTGATGGCGATCCGCGAGGAATACGCCGCCGCCCAGCCGCTCAAGGGTGCGCGCATCACCGGCTCGCTGCACATGACCATCCAGACCGCGGTGCTGATCGAGACGCTGACCGCGCTCGGCGCCGAGGTGCGCTGGGCGTCGTGCAACATCTACTCGACGCAGGACCACGCCGCCGCCGCCATCGCCGCGAGCCGCGTGCCGGTGTTCGCGGTCAAGGGCGAGTCGCTGAAGGACTACTGGGACTACACCCACCGCATCTTCGAGTGGCCCGATGGCGGCTACTCCAACATGATCCTCGACGACGGCGGCGACGCCACGCTGCTGCTGCACCTCGGTGCGCGTGCGGAGAAGGACATCGCCGTGCTGGCGAAGCCGGGCTCGGAGGAAGAGACCATCCTCTTCGCCGCGATCAAGGCGAAGCTGGCGACCGATCCGACCTGGTACTCGACCCGCATCGGCCGGATCAAGGGCGTCACCGAAGAGACGACCACCGGCGTGCACCGCCTGTACCAGATGCATGCGCGCGGCGAGCTGCGCTTCCCGGCGATCAACGTCAATGATTCGGTGACCAAGAGCAAGTTCGACAACCTCTATGGCTGCCGCGAATCGCTGGTCGATGGCATCAAGCGCGCCACCGACGTGATGATCGCCGGCAAGATCGCCGTGGTCGCGGGCTACGGCGACGTCGGCAAGGGTTCGGCCCAGGCCCTGCGTTCGCTGTCGGCCCAGGTGTGGGTGACCGAGATCGATCCGATCTGCGCGCTGCAGGCGGCGATGGAGGGCTATCGCGTCGTCACCATGGACTACGCCGCCGAACACGCCGACATCTTCGTCACCGCCACCGGCAACTACCACGTCATCACGCACGATCACATGGCCAGGATGAAGAACCAGGCGATCGTCTGCAACATCGGCCACTTCGACAACGAGATCGACGTCGCCTCCATCGAGCAGTACGAGTGGGAGGAGATCAAGCCCCAGGTCGACCACGTGATCTTCCCGCCGATGAACGGCAAGCCTTCCAAGCGCATCATCCTGCTCGCCAAGGGGCGTCTGGTGAACCTGGGCTGCGCCACCGGCCACCCGTCCTACGTGATGTCGAGCTCGTTCGCGAACCAGACGATCGCCCAGATCGAACTGTTCGGCCGCACGGCGGATTATCCTGTCGGCGTGTACACCCTGCCCAAGCACCTCGACGAAAAGGTCGCCCGCCTCCAGCTCAGGAAGCTCAGCGTCGAGCTGACCGAGCTGACCGAAGCGCAGGCGGCCTACATCGGTGTGCCCAAGGAGGGCCCTTACAAACCCGACCAGTACCGTTACTGATCGGGCCCGCAGTGCCGGCGAGCGCCATGTCGCGGCGCGCTCGCCGGCAACGATTCGAACAGGAGAGGCAGCATGAAGCGACCCTGGGTGCGCCAGACGCGGCCGGAGGACATCCCGGCCCTGATCGACTTGCAGGCGCGCGTCTATCCCGATATCCCGCCGTGGAGCCGGCGCAAGCTGAGCGAGCAGCTCGAGGTCTTTCCCCAGGGGCAGATCGTCGCCGAGAACGAGGGCGGCCTGGTCGGCTGCGCCAGCTCGATGATCGTGCTGTGGGAAGACTGGGCCGAGTCGCACAGCTGGAAGGAAATCACCGGCTCGGGGACCTTTGTGAACCACACCCCGGAAGGGCGGACGCTCTACGGGGCCGAGGTCTTCGTCGATCCCACCCTGCGCAAGCAGGGTGTCGGCCATCTACTGTACGAAGGCCGGCGCACGCTGTGTCGCGCCATGAACCTCAAGCGCATCATCGCCTGCGGCCGACTGCCCGGATACCACAGGCACGCCGACGAGATGAGCGCCGAGTTCTACGCCCAGAAGGTCGTATGGGGCGACCTGCACGACCCGGTGCTGAGCTTCCAGCTCAAGGAAGGCTTCAGCTACTGCGGCGTCGTCGAGAACTACATTCCCGAGGACACCGAGTCCCGCGGCAACGCATCGGTCATCGTCTGGCTCAACCCCGACTACGACCCCGACCGTCCCACCATCATCCCGGAGGAGATTGACCTATGATCGTCCGCATCGCTGCCGTGCAGTACCTGCTGCGTTCCATCCACGACTGGTCGGGATTCGAGAACCAGGTCCGCTTCATCATGAAGGCAGCGGGCGACTACAAGCCGCAGTTCGTGCTGCTGCCGGAGATCTTCACCACGCAGATGCTCTCGTTCATGGACACCAGCGACGTCCGCGCCGCGGTGCGCAACATGCACGACTACACCAAGCGCTACCAGGAACTGATGCAGGAACTGGCGGCGCAGTGGAACGTGCACCTGATCGGCGGCAGCCACCCCACCTTGCACGACGACGGCCGGCTCCTGAACACCGCGTTCTACTTCACCCCGAGCGGCGAGATCTACGAGCAGGACAAGATCCACCGCACGCGCTGGGAGCGCGAGAAGTGGAACAGCGACGCCGGCGACCAGCTGCGCCTGTTCGAGACCCCGTTCGGCAAGATCGCCATCCTGATCTGCTACGACATCGAGTTCCCCGAGTTGGCGCGCATGGTCTGCGAGGCGGGCGCCGACATCCTGTTCGTGCCCTCGTGCACGGACGATCGCCAGGGCTTCCTGCGCGTGCGTTACTGCTGCCACGCCCGCGCGATCGAGAACCAGGTCTTCGTGGTGATGACGAGCACGGTGGGCAACCTGCCGGTGGAAGGCCTCGGCCTGCACTATGGCCAGGCGAGCATCATCACCCCCTCGGACTTCGGCTTCGCCCGCGACGGCATCGCCGCCGAAGGCACGCCGAACATCGAGCAGATCGTCGTCGCCGAGATCGACCTGCACGACCTCGAGAGCAACCGGCTGAACGGCACCACCATCCCGCTCTACGACAAGCGCAAGGACGTCTACGAGCACCCGGTGGAAATCGTCAAGGTCGGCTGACCGTCACCCGAGAGCAGCCCTTGAAGTCCTTCCACCGTCGCAGCGCGCGCCCGGCACCCAGCCCGGCCGGCCATGCTTCGCAGCCGGTCGAGCGCCACGGCCTGGTGCGGGTCGACAGCCTGATGGTGGTAAAGGGCCTGGCCCCGTCGCGCACCGCCGCCCAGCGCATGATCGCGGCCGGTCGGGTGCGCGTCGACGGCTCGCCGGTGCCCAAGGCCTCGCTGGAAGTGGCGCAGAGTGCAGCGCTGGCAGTGGCAGCCGACGAGGACGACCGCTTCGTCTCCCGCGGCGGCCTCAAGCTCGCCGGCGCGCTGCTGCACACGCGGCTGGCGGTCAAGGGGCGCCACTGCCTCGACGTCGGCCAGTCCACCGGCGGCTTCACCGACTGCCTGCTGCAGGCCGGCGCGGCCGCGGTGGTGGGCGTCGAGGTCGGCCGCGGCCAGCTGCACCCGAGGCTCGCGGGCGATCCGCGCTGCGTCACGCTCGAGGGCATCAACGCCCGCCACCTGAGCCCGGCGGCGCTGGGCGCGCACTTCCCGGCCGGGGGGTTCGACCTCGTCGTGTGCGACGCCAGCTTCATCTCGCTCGAGCTGCTGCTGCCGCAATGGCCTGCGCTGCTGGCGCCGGAAGGCAGCATCCTCGCCCTGGTCAAGCCCCAGTTCGAGGTCGGACCGCAAGGCATTGGCAAGGGCGGCATCGTGCGCGACGCCAACCTGTATGCCGGGGTGGAGGAGCGCCTGCGCGCGAGCGCACGCGGGCACGGGATCCTCATCCGCGACTGGTTCGAATCGTCGATCACCGGCACCGACGGCAACCGCGAATTCTTCTTCCATGGCGTGCTCGACCCCGACGTGCGCGACCCGAACAACAGGCAAGACCCCCCGACCTGAAATCAATGACCACCGAACTCTCGATCGAATTCTTCCCGCCGACGACCGCCGAAGGCGCCGAAAAACTTCGCCTGACGCGCGACAAGCTGAGCGTGCTCAGGCCCGCCTTCTTCTCGGTGACCTTCGGCGCCGGCGGCTCCACCCGCGAGCGCACCTTCAGCACGGTGAAGGAGATCGCCGCCAGCGGCAGCGAGGCGGCGCCCCACCTGTCGTGCATCGGCTCGACCCGGGAGAATATCCGCGCCATCCTGCAGGAATACGCCAGTGCCGGCATCGGCCGCATCGTCGCCCTGCGTGGCGACCTGCCCTCTGGCGTGGTCGATCCGGGCGAATTCCGCTATGCCAACGAACTGGTGGAATTCATCCGCAGGGAAACCGGCGACCGCTTCCACATCGAGGTTGCCGCCTATCCCGAATGGCATCCGCAGGCGAAGAGCCCGCGCGACGACCTGCTCGCCTTCAAGCGCAAGGCCGAGGCCGGCGCCGATTCGGCGATCACCCAGTATTTCTACAACCTCGATGCCTACCTGCACTTCGTCGACGCGGCGCGAAAGATCGGCGTGGACATCCCGATCGTGCCCGGCATCATGCCGATCGGCAGCTTCAGCAAGCTGGCGCGATTCTCCGATGCCTGCGGCGCCGAGATCCCGCGCTGGATGCGCAAGACCTTCGAGAGCTATGGCGACGATGCCGACTCCATCCGCGCCTTCGGCCTCGACGTCGTCACCGGCCTGTGCGAGAGGCTGCTCGCCGAGGGCGCGCCCGGGCTGCACTTCTACAGCATGAACATGGCCGGACCGACGCTGGAGATCTGCCGCCGCCTCGGCCTGCCCGCCTGAGCCCGATCACGCTCGTGGGCGCTGGCGCGACATCACCACGACGCCCGCGATCACCATCGCCGCCCCGGCCATCTGGACGATACCGATGGGCTCGTCCAGCAACAGCCAGCCGAGCCCGATCGTGATCGCCGGGCCCAGCGTGCCGGTCAGCGACACCTGCGCCGCGCCGAGGCGACGAATCGCCTCCGACACCAGCCAGACCGGCGCAACGGTGCTGAACACGGCCATCGCCAGCGTCAGGGCATACACCTGCCACGCCTGCTCGAGCAGCGCCGCCGACGGCCGCAACACGAAGAACTGCACCAGGCTGAAAACACAGGCAAAACTGCTGGCGTAGGCGGTGACCCGGGCCGAACCGAGCCTGCCCACCACCTGGCCGTTGCCCATCAGGTAGAGCGCATAGCACACCGCGCTGGCGAACACGAACAGGCAACCGAGCACCACGTCGCCCGTCTCGCCGATGATCCTCAGGTCGTGTCCGACGGCGAAACCGATGCCCGCGTAGCACAGGCCCAGTGCACACAGTGTCCGCAAGGTGATCGGCTTGCCCAATAGCAGCGCCGACACGACGATGACGATCGTCGGGTAGGTGAACAGGATCAGGCGCTCGAGTGCGGCCGAGATGTAGTTGAGACCGAGGAAATCCAGGTAGCTCGCGAGGTAATAGCCGAACAGCCCGAGCCCGGCCATCCACAGCCAGTCGTGCGCAGACAGTGCGGCGCTCGCCTTCCGCCTCGCCAGCGCACCCATGACGAGGAAGAAGGGCAGCGAGAACGCCATCCGCAGCGCGAGCAGCGTTTCCGCGTCCACGCCGTGCCGGTAGGCGAGCTTGACGAGGATGGCCTTGAACGAGAAGCCGGCCGCGCCCGCCACCGCGAATGCCAGGCCGAGGCCCAGGCCGCTGGCGGCTTCCGGCGCCCGGCCTGAATGCGCCTCAGCCATTTGCCTGCCGGATCGAGCAGGCGTCGGTCGACGCCCGCCGGCTGCCCGTCGGCAAGGAGGCGCTCACCTCCGCCGGCTTCCCCCGAACAGCGAGCCGAGCAGGCCGCGCACGATCTGGCGGCCGATGCTGCTCCCGATCGTGCGCGTCATCGTCTTCGCCGCAATCTGCACCAGGCCGTCGCGCTTGCCCCCGCGCGGCCCGGTCGAGCCGAACAGGACGTCGTTGAGCCCACCGCTACCGCCCTGCGGCGCCTCCGCCGCCTGCTCCGCGGCCTGCTCCGCGGCCTGCTCGACGGCGGCGCTGGCCTGGGCGCGCAGCATCTCGTAGGCGGACTCGCGATCCACCGCCTTCTCGTAGATTCCGTGGATCACCGAGCCGCTGATGGCGGCATTGCGCTCGGCCTCCGTCAGCGGCCCGAGGCGGGAATCGGGCGCGATGACGAAGGCACGCTCGACGATCTGCGGCCGGCCCTTCTCGTCGAGAAACGAGATCAGTGCCTCGCCCACGCCCAGTTCGGTGATGGCGGCAGCGGCGTCGAAGGCCGGGTTGGGCCGCATGGTGTCGGCGGCGGTCTTCACCGCCTTCTGGTCGCGCGGCGTGAATGCGCGCAGCGCGTGCTGCACGCGATTGCCGAGCTGGCCGAGGACCGTCTCGGGCACGTCGAGCGGGTTCTGGGTGACGAAATAGACGCCCACGCCCTTCGAGCGGATCAGGCGCACGACCTGCTCGATCTTCTCGATCAAGGCCTTGGGGGCATCGTTGAACAGCAGGTGGGCCTCGTCGAAGAAGAACACCAGCTTCGGCTTGTCCGGGTCGCCCACTTCGGGCAGCTGCTCGAACAGCTCGGACAGCATCCACAACAGGAAGGTGGAATACAGCTTGGGCGAGTTGTACAGGCGGTCGGCGGCGAGCACGTTGATCACCCCGCGACCCTCGCCGTCGGTCTGCATGAGGTCGGCGATGTCGAGCATCGGCTCGCCGAAGAAGACGTCGGCCCCCTCCTCCTCGAGGCCGAGCAGGTTGCGCTGGATGGCGCCGATCGACGCCCGCGAGATGTTCCCGTACTCGGTGGTGAAGGTCTTCGCGTTCTCTCCGACGTACTGCACCATCGCGCGCAGATCCTTGAGATCCAGCAGCAGCATGCCGTTGTCGTCGGCCAGCTTGAAGACCAGCTGCAGCACCCCGGCCTGGGTGTCGTTGAGATTGAGCAGGCGCGACAGCAGCAGCGGGCCCATGTCCGAGATGGTGGCGCGCACCGGGTGGCCGCGCTCGGCGAACACGTCCCAGAACACCGCGGTGTTGGCGCGCGGATGAAACTCCTCGATGCCGATCGCCGCCAGTCGCTGCATCAGCTTGTCGGAGGCAGTGCCGGCGGCGCCGATGCCGGAGAGGTCGCCCTTCACGTCGGCCATGAACACCGGCACGCCGATGCTGGCAAAGGCCTCCGCCAGCTTCTGCAGCGTCACCGTCTTGCCGGTGCCGGTGGCCCCGGTAATGAGGCCATGGCGGTTGGCGAGGCGCGGCAGGAGACTGATGTCCTTCGTGCCGCCGGCATCGGGGACGCGGGCGATCAGGAGGGGGTCGGGCATGGCGTGACTCCGCAATGAAGAATGGATGAGAATGGCCGAAAGTGTAGCAGCGCCGCCACCGCGCGTGGCCCGGCGCCCCCCGGCGCGGCTGTATAATGTCGGCCTTCTCAATCGCTCAGCTGCATCGGGGTTCTCATGGCTGGTCATTCCAAATGGGCCAATATCCAGCACCGCAAGGGTCGTCAGGACGAAAAGCGCGGCGCTGCCTTCTCCAAACTCGCCAAGGAAATCACCGTGGCCGCCAAGATGGGCGGCGGCGATCCGGGCTTCAACCCGCGCCTGCGCCTGGCGGTGGACAAGGCCAAGGCGGTGAACATGCCCAAGGACAAGATCGACAACGCGATCAAGAAGGGCACGGGCGAGCTCGAAGGCGTCAGCTACGAGGAAGTCCGTTACGAGGGCTACGGCATCGGGGGCTCGGCGGTGATGGTCGATTGCCTCACCGACAACAAGACCCGCACGGTCGCCGACGTTCGCCACGCGTTCTCCAAGTTTGGCGGCAACATGGGTACCGACGGCTGCGTGGGCTACCAGTTCAAGCACTGCGGCCAGCTGATGTTCGCGCCGGGCACCGATGAGGACGCGCTGATGGAGGCCGCGCTCGAGGCCGGCGCCGAGGACGTCGTCGCCAACGAGGACAAGTCGATCGAGGTCGTCACCGGGCCGTGGGAATTCACCACGGTGAAGGAGGCACTGGAGAAGGCCGGCTTCACCGCGGAGTTCGGTGAGGTGACGATGAAGGCCGAGAACGACATCGAGCTCGCCGGAGACGATGCCGTGCGCATGCAGAAGCTGCTGGATGCGCTGGAGGCGCTCGACGACGTGCAGGAGGTCTATACGTCGGCCGTCATGGACGAGTAAGCTCCGCTCATCCCGCCTGCGAGAAGAAGCGGCGCACTGCGCCGCTTTTTCATTCTTTCCGACGCCTCCCGCGACGCCTGTCATGACCTCAACTTCCTCGAGCCTCGGTCAGCGTGCCACGCCGTTGCTGTTCGTGCTGCTGTGGAGCACCGGCTTCATCGGCGCGAAGTTCGGCCTACCCTACGCCGAGCCGCTCACCTTCCTGTCCTCGCGCTACGTGCTCGTCATCTTGCTGATGGCCCTGCTCGCGCTGGCGATGCGCGCGCCGTGGCCCAGGAGCGCGGCCGAAACCATGCACATCGGCGTCACCGGCCTGCTGGTGCACGGCCTCTATCTCGGCGGCGTGTTCATGTCGATCCATCGCGGCCTTCCCGCGGGCGTTGCCGCGCTGGTGGTCGGCATGCAGCCGGTGCTCACCGCGCTCGGCGCCGGCCTGCTGCTCGGCGAGCGGGTCTCGATCCGGCAATGGGCTGGGCTGGCGCTGGGCTTCGTCGGCGTCACCCTGGTCGTGAGCAACAAGGTCACGGCCGGCGGCGTCTCCCCGGCAGAGCTCGGCACCATGCTCGTCCCGGCCCTCGCCGCGCTGGGCGGCATCACCGCGGGCACGCTCTACCAGAAACGCTTCTGCCCTCGCTTCGACCTGCGCACCGGCTCGGTGGTGCAGTTCCTGCCCACCCTCGCCGTCACCGCGCTGGTCGCCTGGCGCACCGAGACCATGCACATCGACTGGACCGGCGAGTTCGTCTTCGCCCTGCTTTGGCTGGTGCTGGTGCTTTCGCTGGGCGCGATCAGCCTGCTCAACCTGCTCATCCGCAGCGGCAGCGCGGTGAACGTGGCCAGCCTGTTCTACCTGACCCCGCCCGCCACCGCCCTGATCGCCTGGGCGATGTTCGACGAGACCCTCACCGGCCTGGCGCTGGTGGGCATGGCGGTCGCGGTCGGCGGTGTGTGGCTGGCGCGCAAGACCTGAAACCGAAACCGGGCAGGCGGCACCCGAGGGGCTAGAATCAGCCCATCGGACACGGAGGACTCACATGCTGATGAGCACCACTCAAACCCTCGACGGCAAGCCCATCCGCGAATACCTCGGCGTGGTCAATGGCGAGGCCATCATCGGCGCCAACATCTTCAAGGACATGTTCGCCTCGATCCGCAACGTGGTCGGCGGCCGCGCCGGCAGCTACGAGCGCACGCTGGCCGACGCGCGCCGCATCGCGATGGAGGAGATGCGCGAGGAGGCC